>NZ_AMRI01000027.1 GCF_000299915.1 Gallaecimonas xiamenensis 3-C-1 | reverse complement strand
GCTGCCTTACCGCTTGGCGATACTCCAACAGATGGTGCGGAAGGAGAGACTTGAACTCTCACGCCTCGCGGCGCCAGAACCTAAATCTGGTGCGTCTACCAATTTCGCCACTTCCGCATTGTTCATGGTGGCTATGGCGGGGTTTGAACCTGCGACCCCATCATTATGAGTGATGTGCTCTAACCAACTGAGCTACATAGCCATCGTGTGAACGGCGCGAATTATGCCGACACCAAAGCATAGCGTCAACGGTTTAGCACCCAGACTGGGACTGTTTGTCGACTATTTAGGCAAGAGCCTGATTCCTGCTCACTGTCTGGCCGACAGAGAGCCGAAAATGTCATAAGGCATTCTAATAATAATTTCCTGTTAAGTCGCCTAGTAGAGGTTTAAGTTCCTCGGTCCGGTGCTGCCAAGCCGGGCGGGGCCGTACCACTACAACCACAAAGGCAAGGAAAGATGTTAAGGATAGTTTCAGTGTCATTGCTGGCAGCGGCCCTGCTGTCAGGTTGTGCCAGTAATAAAGTCGACAAGCCGCGTTATCCCCATAGCGATACCACCATCAAGTACCAGGTTCGCCAGTTCGATATGGACATCTCCAAGTCCTTCGACCGTCTTGGCAAGCGCATGCTGCCGGAAGAACAGGGCAAAGCCTTGGCCAGGGAATATCTGATGTACTGCCTGGAAAAAGAAGGGCTGTTGGCAGATAAAGATGATGTCAATGTGGTGGACTTGGACATCTTTATCGACTACCAACAACGCTTTGTCGGGGACGAAACCCCCTTCCCACTCGACAAGATGGTCAACCCCACCATGCAGTTTGTCGACAAGCATTATCTCGGTGAGGACATGCTGTTCCAGCAAGTTAGCCCGGTATTTGACGCCCACAATGGCAATAATCTTGTCACGACAGTACCCCTTAGTGGCCTGTTCTCGGATGACGCCAAACTGGAATACCATTACCTGGCAGCCATCGTAAACGAGGTGGTTAAAAACATTAAGCATGACCGCCAATACGATGCCGATGCTTTTACTTTTAAGACCAAGGGCATGGACAAGGCTGCCATCTTGGCCAAGCGCCAGTCCCGCAGTGAACAGGCCAAAGCTGCAGAAATTCGGCCGGTAGGCCTTGCGTCACCCGATTACATTCCCGCCGATGTCAGCGCGCCTTTCATTGCCGGTCTTAACAGCACCGACCGCGACCAGAGAATCGATACCGATAAATCCCTGCTGAAGGTGTGGCTCAACAGCGATGCCCTCTATGGCCTGGTACAAAAGCAGGTGCTGGACAACTATCAGAGCAGCGACCCTGATGCGCTTGAAGAAGCAACCTGGGCTCTGAAGGCATTGGCGCTGTCAGGTTTGGAGCAATATAGGCCGACAGTGCAGTTGGTGGCTGATAAGGGCGCTAGCGAGTCCTTACAGAAATACGGCCAGCGTTACCTGTTGCAGATGGATTACCACATCACTCTGGCCAAGAAGATCCATAACGTGTCGACCATGGACCCTTCCCTGGATTGGCGTGGTAACCAGCTATCCAACATGCTGCGCAGCGGCGACGACGACCAGCGTATGTATGCCATCAAGGACATTGCCCGCAACTATGGCAAAAACCCCTACTTGTTGGCCCAGCTGAGCCAGATCCTCGATAACGAAGCACGTATCAACCGCTTTCGCTTCCAAAAGCAGGATAACTTCTACGCTTGGATCTGCCGCATCCTTGGCAACTCCGAGAACAAGAGCTTTCAGCCGTTGTTGGAAGACATGGCGGTCCACTCGGTTTACAAGAAAACACGCAAGTACGCCGCCGCTTTTGCAGAAAAGCTGGACGGATGAAATAAGCCCCCGCCAGGGGGCTTTTTTATGGTCAGTGCCAGCTAACCTGCGTCACCTGCAAGGGGCTGGCCAGGCGGGTTAGTTGCTCGGTTAAAAGCGCCTTGAACTGGGCCGCATCCCCTGGGCCGGCCTTGGCCGGATCCGGCCAGTAGCTCATCAGGTAGTAATGAATGGGCTTGTCTGTGGCCTTAAAGCGCAGCAGGTGGTCGTGCTCGCCTTCGCTGACCTGGGCTACCTCGCTGCCCTTATAAAAAAGCGCCAGGCCCAGGTTATCGTCCTTACCGGACAGGCTCTGCTTGCCCCAGGTCGCCAGGTAGTGCCAATCGCCGCTGCCGCCTTTTAACAGCTCGGTGGCGGGGAGCTTAACCAGGCCGGTGACCAGGTTTTGGGTGGCAGGGCGGGTGCTGACCGTCACTTGGCTGGCGTGGCTGCCGGCGTCAATCTGGTAGCGGCTGTCCACATCCAGGTTTTCCCCGGCCACCTCCCAGCCTTGATAATGGACCTTGAAGGCCGAGCGCAGGCCGCCGTCCTTTTCCAGGGCATAGCGGCTGTCTTTCACCTGCTCGAAATGGGCCACGCCCTGGTCTGTGAGGCGGCCCAGGGAGCCGATGCCTAAGGATTTACCCACCTTGAGCACGTCCATGCCCCAGTCACTTAAGTGGTGGTAGCTTTCGTAGCCGTCCTGGCCCACGTCTTGAAGCACCATATCGCTGGTGCGTTTGCCGAATACGTCCGAGGCGTTACGCCAATCCAGATAGAGGCGGTAGCCAATCTTGTCGCTTTCCCAGCCCGGCCCTTCGTAGCGCAGGTAGAAGGAGTGGTCGGTCAGCTGCGGCGGGGTTTGGTAATGGTCGGCCTCTTTAAAGGTAAAGCCGTCGGCGACGTACTTTTGGCCCTGCCATTGGCCCCTCTGGCGCACCGACAGCTCGGCATGGGTGCGGGCGATAGGTTTGGCGTTGCCCTGGCTGATATTGATGGTCTGCTGGCCCTTGGCCGGCAGCGCCAGCCAAATCAGCAGGGTATCGGCCTTGCCGTCACCGTCCTTGTCCTGGAGGTCAACGTCGCCGCCATCGCTTTTGAGCATGGCCGGCAGGCTGTGGCCGGCCAGGGGCACTTCCAGCACCTGGGACAGGGGCTTGGGGTTGGGGTTGTGAACGGTCAGGGTCAACAGCGGCGCGGCGGCCATGGCCGGGGCTGTGGCCAGGGCCAGCACGGCGAGGCTGAAGGCTTTGCAATCCATACATCTACTCCATTGAAAAAAGGGGGAGCAAGCTCCCCCATAAGGCTTAGAAAGTGGCCCTTAGGCCCAGGAAGTATTGACGGCCGGTGTGCAGCACTTCGTAGGGGCGCTGGGCGTCCCGGTCGACCCAGAAGAAGCTGTACTCGTCGGTGAGGTTGATGGCCTCCAGGCTGATGGAGAGGTTTTCATTGATGTTGTAGAAGGCCGAGAAGTCCAAGTAGCCCACATCTTTAAAGCCGTTGGAGTCGTTGCCGTTGTTGCTGGTGGTACCCAGGTTGTTGAGGTACTTGTCCCGGTAGTTGTAGGACAGGCGGGCACCGTAAACATCGGTTTCGTAGTAGAGGGTGGCGTTGTAGCTGATCTTGGACAGCCCGGTGATGGGGGCCGAGTCAAAGACGCCGTCCTCTTTTTCGTAGTCGGTCTTGGCATCCACATAGGTGAAGTTGGTCACCACCCCGAAGTTTTTCAACAAGCCCGGCAGGAAGCTGAAGGGCTGCTGGTAGATGAACTCGTAGCCGAGGATGTCAAAGCCGGGAGAGTTCACCGGATTGGTGAAGGCAAACTGGTCGGTGGCCGGGTTGAAGTAGCTGGTGTCCAGGTTGTACTCGGCGATTTCCGAGGCGGTCAGCAGGCGGCTTGAGGTCTCGGTGCTGATCCACTGCTCGATATCTTTGTAGAAGACGCTGCCGGCCAACATGCCTTCGTCTTCCATGTACCACTCCAGGCCCAGGTCGACCTGGTTGGCGCGGAACGGCTCCAGGCTGGGATTACCGGAACTGACTTTCTGGTTGACCGAGCTGGGGTTGACTGCGCCGGCCAGGCTGCCGAGGCTGGGGCGGGTAATGGCCTTGGCCATGGACAGGCGGCCCACCAGATCGTCGGTGATGTCCAGGGCGAAGTTGGCCGAGGGCAGCACGTCGGTGTAGTAGTTTTCAAAGTTGACGAAGGCATCCACGTCACCGCCCACATAGGTGTCGGAGGTGGTCTTGGTGCGCTCGGCGCGCAGGCCGAAGTTGTAGCGCAGGGTCTTGCCCAGGAAGGTGGAGATGTTGTCGAACTGCACATAACCGGTGTAGACGGTTTCAGACACCCCGAAGGAGCGCTGGCCGGACAGCTCCATCTCGGTGCCGGGCTGGCCCATGTACAGATCCATAAAGGCGTCGTAGTTGGGCGTCAGCCAGTTGCTTTCGTTGGGGAAGTAGGTGGGGTCCAGGCCGTCGCCGTAGCCACCCAGGGGCAACAGGTAAGCCATATCGCCGGTGACGGTGTCGCCGTCGAAGTTGTTCTCGCCACTGTTGCGATAGTCCCGAAACTCCATCTCGAATTTGCGGTAGCCGGCACCGAAGTGCAGCTTGGCGTCGTCCTTGCCCAGATAGGTGAAGTTGAACTCAGCCACCTTGTTGGAGTTGTCGGTCTTGGTGGAGCGCACCCGCATCAGGTCCACCTCGTAATTGCCCGGGTCCGTGGTATCAAAACCCCACACCATGTTGGGCATATCCATGTCGCGCACCGCCGTACCGCTGACGATGTTGTTCACATCGACATTGCTGGCGTAGCTGTAGGAGAAGGTGCTGTCGTTGTTGGCGATACCGACGGTGTTTTGCAGGGGGTTCTTATAGGTGGAGTCCCCGTAGCCCAGCAGGATGTTGGCCTTGAGGTCGTCGGTGATTTGCCAGTCGGTATTGAAGCTGATTTGGTCGAATTCGGTTTCCATGCGGTCACGGCGATACTCCGACACCGTAGATACATGCTCGAACTTGCCTGCCACTATCTCGTCGCCGTTCAATACCGCCGCTACCGGGGTGATCCTGGAGGTGTTCTTGGACAGGGGCGCCGAGAACTGGAACTCGTCCCGGTCGTTGTTGAGCTCGGCGTGGAGCAGGTCCAGGGTCATTTCCACCTTGTCGTTGGGGCGGTACTGCAAGGAGGCGGTGACCCCCAGGCGTTCCTGCTCGTTCAGCACCCCGGTGGCCCGGGGGAAGCGGGGGTAGAAGGCCCCGTTCAGTTCGCCATTGGCATTGGCCCCCACGGCGGAAAAGTTGTTGCGCTGCCAACGCACCGTGGTGTGGCCTTCTTCGCGGATGGACCTTTCCGAGTAGGCTACAGAGAACAGGGCGCCCAGGGTGTCGTCGGCAAAGGTGTCGGAGATCAAAAACGCCCCCCTGGGGTCGGTCTTGTCCGGCAGTTCCGAGTAGGCGCCTTTGAGGGACAGGGCGGCTTTGAAGCCGTCAAAGTCAAAGGGGCGGGCGGTGCGCATGTTGATGGCGCCGGCCAGGCCGACGTTGCGGGACGCTTCCGGGGTCTTGTACACATCCACCTGCTTAAAGAGCTCAGAGGCAAAGATGTTGAAGTCAAAGGCGCGGCTGGTGTTGACGCTGCCGGAGGCGTCGGAGCCACCGGTGGCGGCGGCCGAGTCCATGCCGTTGATGGTGACCCGGGTGAACTTGGGCCCCAGGCCCCGCAAGGACACCTGGCGACCTTCCCCCGCTTCGCGGGTGATGGTGATCCCCGGTACCCGCTGCAGGGCTTCTGCCACGTTAAGATCCGGGAACTTGCCGATATCTTCGGCCATGATGCTTTCTTTGGAACCGACGGCGGCACGCTTGTCCAGCATCGAACGGTTCAGACTGGCTCGGTAGCCGGTCACTTCTATCACTTCCATGTCGTCATTGGCGGCCGGGGCCGGGTCGCTTTCTGCGGCCAGGGCCAACGGTGCCGCCAGGCTCCAGCTACAGCCGGCCAGCAACAGGCTGGACACAATACGATTCAGTTTGAACTTGGGCTGCATTCGGTTATTCCCCCTAAAGTGACACTGCCCTTCAAAGCCTGGTTTTGCTGCTTACGGTTTATATGTGAACCAGGCTGTTATCTGGTTTGCCACCGGTGGCATGATTTGGTTGACATTCTCGGCAACCCATGACAAACCATGGTTATATGTGTAATTACTGTTACGTAAAGGTCAAAGCTTTACCTTAAGGGAAAGAGGCTGAAAGTGAAAAAAATTTCATATCTGAATAACGGCCACAGGGCCGATGCCTCTTAGATGCTCTTGGTTAAGAGTTTGATTTTTAATGTTTATTTTTATCTGTGGGGAGTGGCTGCATGTTTGCGCTGAACGGAAAACGAGCCCTGGTAACGGGGGCCAGCCGAGGATTGGGCCAGGCCATGGCTCTGGGATTGGCCGAAAACGGTGCCGAGGTGATCTGTGCCAGTTCCAGGGAAGGGGGCTGTGATGACACGGTTGCCAAAATCCTTGCCCTCGGTGGCAAAGCCCGGGCCCTGGCCGCCGATCTGGGGGACAGCCAGGCGGTGCAGGCCCTGGCGGAACAGGCCCTGGCCGCAGGCCCGGTTGACGTACTGGTCAACAACGGCGGCTGTATCTACCGGGAAGCGGCCCTGGACTTTCCCCTGGACGCCTTCGACGCCGTGATCAAGGTCAACCTCAACGCCGCCTTCCAGCTCAGCCAACTGCTGGGCCGGGCCATGGTGACCAAGGGCAGCGGCAAGATAGTGAATATCGCCTCCATGCTGTCCTACAGCGGCGGTATCCGGGTGCCGGCCTACACCGCCTCCAAACATGCCATTGCCGGCCTGACCAAGGCCCTGGCCAACGAGTGGGGCCAACACGGCATCCAGGTCAACGCCATTGCCCCCGGCTATTTTCGCACCGACAACACCCAGGCCCTGCAGGACGATGCCGAGCGCAGCAGCGAGATCGAAAAGCGCATCCCCGCCGGCCGTTGGGGTAACCCAGATGATTTAAAAGGGGCCGTGGTGTTTCTGGCTTCCAAGGCCAGTGACTATGTCAACGGCCATATCCTGGCCGTGGATGGCGGCTGGCTGGCCCGATAACGGAGAGAACCATGACCGAATATGAAGTGCGCTACGCGGTAGGCAAGAACGAAGTCAAAGCCATGGACACCGAGGATCTTCGGGACGCTTTTTTGGCCGGCGAGCTGATGGAGGCGGGCAAGGTGCGCTGGGTGTACAGCCACTACGAGCGCTTTATGGTGGGGGGCGCCGTGCCGGTGGCCGCGCCTTTGGCCCTTGAGGCTATCGATCCCTTAAAGGCGCCTTTTTTCCTGTACCGGCGCGAGCTTGGCATCATCAACGTCGGCGGCCCCGGCCGGGTTGTTGCCGACGGCACCGCCTTTGAGCTGGCTTTCAAAGAGGCCCTCTACCTGGGTACCGGCAACGAGTCTGTGACCTTTGAGAGCCTGGATGCGCAGAACCCGGCCCGCTTTTACCTCAACGCCGCCCCGGCCCACGCCCGCTATCCCAATAAAAAAGTGGGCAAGTGCGACGCCAAAGTCTTGCACCTTGGCAGCAGCGAAACCGCCAACGAGCGCTATATCAATCAGCTCCTTATCAATGGCGTGGTTGAGACCTGCCAGTTGCAGATGGGCCTGACCGAGCTGGTCAGCGGCAGTGTCTGGAACACCATGCCGGCCCACCAGCACGACAGGCGCAACGAGGTGTACTTCTACTTCGGCCTGCCCCAGGGGCAGGGGGTCTGCCACTTCATGGGGGAGCCCACCGAAACCCGCCATATCTGGGTCAAGAACGAGCAGGCGGTGATCTCGCCGCCCTGGTCCATTCACTGCGGCGCCGGTACCCAGAGTTACAGCTTTATCTGGGGCATGGCCGGTGAAAATCTCGATTACGACGACATGGACAAGTTCCCGGCCGACGTCCTCCGTTAAGGGCGCCAGACAACAAAGATAAGCAATGTCAGCAGCAAGGCAGCCCTGTCAGCAGGGGCTGCACTATGGGGAAATGTTATGCGAGCCCTTATCGGCAGATTGCTACCGGTGGCACTGGGCCTGTTACTCCTGGGGGGATGTCAGAAGGAGTCGCAGGTCACGGTGTTGCGGATGGCCCATACCCTGGACACCCAGCATGTGGTGCACCAGTCCATGGAATTTATGGCCCAGCGCCTGGAACTCTATTCCGGCGGCCAGATGCGCTTGATGATCTACCCCAACGGCCAGTTGGGCACCGAGCGGGAGCTGGTGGAGCTGTTGCAAATCGGCAGCCTGGCCATGACCAAGGTGTCGGCCAGCACCCTCGAGGGTTTTGTGCCTCAGATGCAGCTCTTTTCCATTCCCTATGTCTTTAAGGACCGCGACCAGTTCTGGCGGGTGCTGGACAGCGACATCGGCCAGAACCTGCTGGCCCAGACCCGGCCGGCGCACCTGATTGGCCTGGGCTACTACGACGCCGGCAGCCGCAGCTTCTACAGCACCCAGGGGCTTATCCAAAATCCCCTGGATCTCAAGGGCAAGAAGATAAGGCTACTGAACAGCCCCACCGCCGTGAAGATGGTCAATACCCTGGGGGGCGCCGCTACCCCCATTGCCTGGGGCGAGCTCTACGCCGCTTTGCAACAGGGGGTGGTGGACGGCGCCGAGAACAACCCCCCCAGCTATTACCTGTCCCGCCACTATGAGATAGCCCCTTACTACAGCCTGGACGAGCACAGCTTCGTGCCGGACGTGGTGCTGGCCAGCCAAAAGGTCTGGGACAGCCTCAACCCCCAGCAACAAAAATGGCTGCGCCAGGCCATGGACGATTCTGTGGTCTTTGAGAAAAACCTCTGGCAGCAGGCCTCGGACGACGCCATCAAGGCGGTGGAAGCCAAGGGGGTGCAGGTGATCCGCCCCGACAAGGGCCCCTTTATGGCGGCGGTGCAACCCATACACGACAGCTACCAAGGCACCGCCATCGGCGCCCTGCTGCAACGTATCAAGACCATGTGAGGACAGGATGGACGCCTTTTTCCGACATCTCGACAGCGCCCTCAAGTGGGTTCTTATCGCCGCCATGGGGGCCATAGTGCTGGTGGTGAGCTGGCAGGTATTGTCCCGTTACGTGCTGCAAAGCCCCAGTTCCGCCACCGAAGAAATGGCCCGCTTCCTGCTCATCTGGGTGGGTATGCTGGGGGCTGCCTACGGCTACCGGGTCCGCGCCCACCTGGGCCTTAGCCTGGTGACCGACCGCCTCGGGGCCTCTTGGAAGCGGCGCATCGATGCCTTGGTGCACCTGCTGGTGATGGTCTTTGCCGCCCTGGTGATGGTGCTGGGGGGCTACAAGCTGGTGCGCCTGACCCTGGATCTTAAGCAGGTGTCGGCGGCCATGGGCATCGAAATGGGCTGGGTCTATTCGGTGGTGCCGCTATCGGGGCTGCTGATGCTGCTCTTCGGCTATGACCACCTGCGTAGCGGGAGGCAACACTGATGGCCGCCTCCGTTGCCTTGCTGCTGATGCTGTTCTTTGGGCTCTTGCTGATCAACCTGCCCATTTCCTACTGCATCGGCATCGCCACCCTGGCCACCTTGCTGCTGAACCTGGACTTCGATACGGCGGTCAGCACCGTATCCCAGCGCATGGTGGGGGGCATCGATAGCTTTGCCCTGCTGGCCATTCCCTTCTTTGTGCTGTCGGGCCTTATCATGGGCCGGGGCGGCATTGCCCGGCGGCTAATCGAATGCGCCATGGCGCTGATCGGCGCCTTGCCCGGCGGCCTGGCCCTGGTCAATGTGGTGTCCTGCATGCTGTTTGGCGCCATTTCCGGCTCGGCGGTGGCGGCCACCTCGGCCATCGGCAGCTTTATGGTGCCGCAGATGGAGAGCAAGGGCTACAGCAAGGACTTTAGCGCCGCCGTCACCGCCGCCGCCGCCACCACCGGCATGCTCATTCCCCCCAGCAATATCCTGATCATCTACGCCATCGCCAGCGGTGGGGTGTCCATCGCCGCGCTGTTCGTGGCCGGCTACCTGCCGGGCATCTTGCTGGGCCTGGCCTTGATGCTGGTCTGCGGCGGCTACGCCAAGGCCAAGGGGTACCCGGTGGGTGAGCGCCTGCCTCTGGCCCAGGTGCTGCCCAAAGTGGCGGCGGCCTTGCCCAGCCTGCTGTTGGTGGTGGTGGTGATCGGCGGCATTATCGGCGGCATCTTTACCGCCACCGAGGCCGGCGCCGTGGCGGTGATTTACGCCCTGGTGCTGTCCATGGTGTTCTACAAGGAAGTGACCCCCAGCCAGCTGCCGGGCATTTTGCTCAAAGCGGTGGAAACCACCGCCATCGTCATGTTCCTTATCGCCTGCTCCAGCGCCATGTCCTGGTTGCTGTCCTTTGAGCAAATCCCCCAGACCATCAGCCAGGCGCTGGTGACCCTGAGCGACAACCCCATCATCATCCTGCTGATCATCAACCTGGTGTTGATTGTGGTGGGGGCCTTCTTGGACATGACCCCGGCGGTGCTGATCTTCACCCCCATCTTCCTGCCGGTAGCCGAGGCCCTGGGCATGTCGCCTTTGCATTTCGGCATCATGATCGTCTTGAACCTGTCCATCGGCCTTTGTTCGCCGCCGGTGGGCAGCGTGTTGTTCGTGGGCTGCGCCGTGGCCAATACCACCATTGAAAGGTTGTTAAAGCCCTTGCTGCCCTTGTACCTGGCCATGTTCCTGGTGCTGATGCTGGTCACTTACGTGCCGGCCATCAGCGAGGCACTGCCCAGGCTGATGGGACTTTAGGAGGGAGACATGGATAAGTATCAAATTCCCAGCGTGGCCAAGGCCTGCCAGTTGCTGCAGCTGCTGGCGGCCAACAGTGACGGCCTGTCCGCCACCCACCTGGAGGCCGAGCTGGGCCTGCCCCGCACCACGGTGTTTCGGCTACTCAAAACCCTGTGCGCCGAAGCCCTGGTGGAAAAGCGCGGCAAGCAGTTTGTCAGCGGCCCTGGCATGCTCAACCTGGGCTTCCAGGCCCTACAATCGGACAAGCTGCGCCAGCATGCCGCCGTCCATGTGCAGCGCCTGGCCCAGCAGTCCGGCCTTAGCGTGCATCTGGCGGTGCCCAATACCGACTCGAGCCTGATCATCGAGGTCTGCAACGCCAGCCTGCAGCCCAAAATCGCCAGCAGGCCCGGGGTCAGCACCCTGCTGCACGCATCGGCCACCGGCAAGGTGTTTCTGGCCTTTCGCCACTTTGACGAACTGGAGCGGCTCTTTGCCGGCCGCTACCTCACCGCCATGACCTGTCGCACCATCACCGAACTGGAACCTTTGCGTAAAGATCTCAAAAGGGTCATCGCCCTGGGCTATGCCTTAGACGACCGGGAATACCACGACGAAGTCCGCTGCCTGGCGGTGCCCATTCGTGACCGCAGTGGCCTGGTGGTGGCGTCCCTGGGCTGCACTGGCCCTGCCTCCGACCTTAAAGGGGAGCGGCTCGACGCCATGGTGAGCGGCCTCAAAGACGGCGCCAGCGCCATTTACCGCGCTGTTTTTCAAAGAGGCGCCAAAGGCGGCGAAGCGCCGGGCAACACTTCTTTTCTGGTGACCTACGGTATGCAGGCACCCAACCCAATAATGATGGGCAACTGACCATGCTAGTGAAGAAACCAACCATCAACGACGTGGCCCGGGCCGCCCAGGTGTCCAAGCGCACCGTGTCCAGGGTCCTCAACGGCTCGGCCAGCGTTGGTGAAGAGACCCGCAAGATCATCGAAAAGATCATTGCCGATCTCAATTACCAGCCCGACAAGCAGGCCAGGGGCCTGGCGTCGAGCCGTTCCTATTTTATCGGCATCATCTACGACAACCCCGACGCCCTCTATATCGACCAGGTACAAAGAGGCCTGCTGGATGTCTGTTCCCGCCAGGGTTACGAGCTGGTGGTGCACCCCTGTAAGTACGACAGCCCCAGCCTGGTGGAAGACTGCCTGGCCTTTGTAGGCCGCTCAAAGCTGGACGGGGTCATAGTGCTGCCGCCGGTGTCCGAGAGCAAAGTGCTGGCGGCGGCCTTGAGGGAAGAGGGCCACCCCTATGTGCGCATGGCGTCCCTGGACTTGGACGACCACACCAATATCGTGGTGTCGGACGACCGCACCGGCGTTAGGCAAATGGCGGCGCACCTGGTGGGCCTTGGCCACAGGGACATCGGTTTTATCACCGGCCCCATGCACTACCACTCCTCCACCGAGCGTTTCGAAGGTTTTTGTGGCGCCCTCAAAGACCTGGGGCTGCCCATTCCCGAGGGGCGCATTGCCCACGGCAAGAACAACTATCAAAGCGGCCTCGAATGCGCCCACACCTTGCTGGCCGGGGAGGGTAGGCCCACCGCCATCTTTGCCAACACCGACGAAATGGCCGCAGCGGTGCTGAAAGTGGCCCATGAGCTGGGCATCAAGGTGCCAGAGGAGCTGTCGGTGTGCGGCTTTGACGACAACATCCTGGCGTCGCGCATCATCCCGGCGCTGACCACCATCCGCAGGCCGGTCACCGACATGGCCAGCCTGGCGGCCCAGAAGATCATCAGCGCCATCGAAGACAAAGAAGAGAAGGCCATCAGGGTGAACTACATAGTGCAGCCCAGCCTCATCATCCGGGAATCCACCAGCCAGTGGCCCGGCAGCGAATAATCAGGGGAACTTATGCAGCACATCATCAAAGGAGCAGCCTTGGCCCTGGTGGCCTGGCTGGCATTGGCCACCACCGCCCAGGGAGCGGCCAAGGAAAGCTGGGCCAAACGGATGGCCGACGCCGAAATGGCCCGCCATCCACAGGCCTGGACCATCGAGGGCTATAAAAAGCCCAAGTGGAATTACACCCAGGGCCTGGTGCTAACCGCCATGCTGCGCCTCTATAAGGAAAGCGGCGATGTGCGCTACTTTGACTATGCCAAGGCCTATGCCGACACCCTGATAGACGAAACCGGCGACATTCGCGGCTATAAGCAGAGCGATTTCAATATCGACATGATCAACGCCGGGAAAATTTTGTTTCCCCTCTATGAGCAAACCCAGGACCCGCGCTATATCCAGGCCATGCATCTGCTGCGCCAGCAGCTGGCAAGTCAGCCGCGCACCAGCGAAGGGGGCTTTTGGCATAAAAAGCGCTACCCCTTCCAGATGTGGCTGGACGGCCTCTACATGGGCGCGCCTTTTTATGCCCAGTACGGCCAGTGGTTTAGTGAAGGCAGCGACAGTTTTAGCGATATCGCCCAGCAGTTTCGGCTGATGGAGCAGCACGACAAGGACCCGAAAACGGGCCTGCTGTTCCACGGCTGGGACGAAAGCCGCCAGCAGCCCTGGGCCAACCCGCAAACCGGTACCTCTCCTAATTTTTGGTCCCGTGCCCTGGGTTGGTACGCCATGGCCCTGGTAGACGTGCTGGACCACTTCCCCCGTGGCCATAAGGACAGGGGCTTTTTGATTGCCACCTTCAATGAGCTGGCGAAAAACGTCAGCGCCTTTCAAGACAGCTCCGGGCTTTGGTATCAGGTCACTGACAAGGGCGCCGGCAACGGCAACTACCTGGAGGCGTCCGGCAGCGCCATGCTGGTCTACGCCCTGGCCCGAGGGGTGAACCAGGGATATTTGCCAGAAAAGTACCTGGCAGTGGCGCAAAAAGGCTTTAAGGGCCTGACCGACAAGCTCATTAAGAGCGACGGCAAGCTTATCAGCATCACCCAGGTCTGCGCCGTCGCCGGTCTTGGGGGCGAGCCCTATCGCAGCGGCAGCTTCGAGTACTACGTAGGCGAGCAAAAACGCGACAACGACCCCAAGGCCACCGGCCCCTTTATCCTGGCTGCCCTGGAATTAGCCCAATGACCGCTTTTTTTAATGAATCTGCCACCGGTGGCAAGGCTGCCGACCCCAGCCTGGAGCGGCGCACCCTGTTAAAGGCTTTAGGAGCCGGGCTGGTGCTAAGCCAGTTGCCAGCCTGCGCTAGTGCCCCTAAAACCCAGGCGCCGGCAGATGACTGGGCCCTGGCGGACGACATTGTCCGTAACACCCAGCTGCCGAAATTTGCCGAGCGCGACTTTCCCATCAGCGACTTTGGCGCCGTGCCCGGCGGCAAGGTGCTTAATAGCGATGCCATCGCCGCGGCCATTGCCGCCTGCGCGGCAGCGGGCGGCGGCCGGGTACGAGTGCCCCAAGGGCGCTTTTTAACCGGCGCCATCCACCTTAAATCCAACGTCAACCTGCACCTGGATAAGGGCGCGGTGCTGGTGTTTTCCCCTAACCCCGACCATTACCTGCCAGCGGTGTTCACCCGTTGGGAAGGCATGGAGATGATGGGCCTGTCGCCGCTCATCTATGCCTACGGCCAGCGCAATATCGCCGTGACCGGCCAAGGGGTGCTGGACGGCGGCGCCGACGACAACACCTGGTGGCCCTGGAAGGGGCCGCACCCCGAGGGCCATTGGCGCCAGGACCCGATTGCCCAAACCCAAAAGGCGGCCAGAGACAAATTGCAGCAAGAGGTGCTGGCCGGCACCGACCCGCGCACCCGCCTACATGGCCAAGGCTCCTTCCTGCGCCCGGCCTTTATTCAGCCCTATTTGTGCCAGAACGTGCTGATTGAGGGGGTCACCCTGGTTAACTCGCCGTTTTGGCTGCTGCACCCGGTGCTTTGCCAGTCGGTGACGGTGCGGGGAGTGACGTGCCGCAGCCACGGCCCCAACAACGACGGCTGCGACCCGGAGTGCTGCGACCACGTGGTGATTGAGGGCTGCACCTTCGATACCGGCGACGATTGCATCGCCATTAAATCGGGCCGCAACGAAGACGGCCGCCGGGTGGGCCAGGCTTGTCGCAACCTGGTGGTGCGCAACTGCCAGATGAAAGACGGCCACGGCGGCCTGGTGCTGGGCTCGGAGATCTCCGGCGGCGTCTACAACGTCTTTTTGGACAACTGCCAGATGGACAGCCCCGAGCTGGAACGGGCCTTTCGCATCAAAACCAATGCCCGGCGCGGCGGCACCATCGAAGGCATCCGTATTCGCAACCTGCGGGTGGGGGAAGTCAAAGACGCGGTCAGCATCAATTTCTTCTACGAAGAAGGCCAAGAGGGCCGCTTCCTGCCCGAAGTGCGGGACATCCACATCGACAACCTGGTGGTGCGCTCGGCGCAGCGCGCCTTTTACCTGCGCGGTTTTGCCTCGGCCCCCATCGAAGGGGTCACCCTCAGCAATTGCCGCATCGACAAAGTCGCCGCGCCCTCGGTGCTGGAGAACGTCGGCAAACTCGAACTTAACAACGTCAGGGTGGCGGGCAAGCTTGTCAGCGCCACCGAGCTGGAGGCCCTATGAAAGTTGCCCTGGTTAAAGTGCACCCCAAGGACAATGTGGCGGTGGCCACCCAGGCCCTGGACAAGGGCAGCCGCCACCTGATTGACGGCGAAGAACTGCTGCTGGCCACCGACTTGCCCGCCGGCCACAAGGTAGCCTTAAGGGCGCTGGCGGCGGGGGATGAAGTGGTGAAATACGGCTTTGCCATCGGCTCTGCCACCAGCGCCATCAATAAGGGCGAGCATGTCCATTCCCATAATCTCGCCACCAACCTCAGCGGCGCCGGGGAGTACCGTTACCAGCAGGTTGAGCCCAACCTTGAGGCCTTTGGCGGCGGCACCTTTATGGGCTATCGGCGCAAAAACGGCCGGGTTGGCACCCGTAACGAGGTGTGGATAGTCAACACCGTTGGCTGCGTTAACGCCATTGCCCAGCGCATCGCCAGCCGCTGCGAGCAGGAGTTTGCCGGTATCGCCGACGCCTTCGTGCCCTTTGTGCACCCCTATGGCTGCTCGCAACTGGGGGACGACCTTAACGACACCCGCGCCATTCTCGCCGCCCTTATCAACCACCCCAACGCCGGCGCCGTGCTGGTGGTGGGCCTTGGCTGCGAGAACAACCAGCTCAACAAGCTTTTGGAAGCGGCCGGCGACATCGATAGCGATCGGGTGCGCTTTTTCAACAGCCAGCAGGTGGACGACGAAGTGGAAGCCGGTGTCGAGGCCATAGGCCAGATGCTGCCGCTGCTGGCGCTGGATAAACGCGAGCCATGCCCGGCGAGCGAACTGGTATTGGGCATGAAATGCGGCGGCTCTGACGGCTTTTCCGGCATCACCGCCAACCCTTTGGTGGGGCGCATGACCGACCGCTTCACCGCCCTTGGCGGCACCGTGCTTTTAACCGAAACCCCGGAGATGTTCGGCGCTGAGCAGGTGCTGATGAACCGCGCCAAAGACAGCGCCACCTTCGAGGCGGTGGTGAAATTGGTGCAGGATTTTAAGCAGTACTTTATCGACCACAAGCAGCCGGTGTTCGAAAACCCCTCACCGGGCAACAAGGCCGGCGGCCTGACCACCTTGGAAGAAAAGTCCTTAGGCGCCATCCAAAAGGGCGGCCAGGCTCAGGTCCAGGAGGTGCTGGCCTATGGCGAGCCTGTCCATGGCCGGGGATTGGCACTATTGCAAGCGCCGGGTAACGACGCTGTGTCTTCCACCGCCCTTGCTGCCAGCGGCGCCACCTTGATCCTCTTTACCACCGGTAGGGGCACGCCGCTCGGCTTCCCGGTACCGACGGTAAAAATCAGCTCCAATAGCGATCTCTACCAGCGCAAAGGCAACTGGATTGATTTCAATGCCGGTGAACTGCTGGACGGGGTCGCCATGGACGATTTAAGCCAAGCCTTTTTTGAGCGCCTGCTGGCCATAGCCTCGGGCGAATTGACCTGTAACGAACGTAACCACAGCCGCGAAATTGCCATCTGGAAACGCGGCGTGACCCTTTGACGGGAGGAGACTTGCAATGCCACAGCCACTGAACCTGCACCCGGACCGCCTCTTTCCGGCCGACCCGACAGTGCGCGCCATCGCCCGGCGCCTCTACGACAGCATCAAGGATCTGCCCATACTGAGCCCCCACGGCCATACCGATCCACGCTGGTTCGCCGAGAACCCGTCTTTTGGTAACGCCAGCGAGCTTTTTATCCGCCCGGACCACTACGTGTTTCGCATGCTCTACAGCCAGGGCATCAGCCTTGAGCGCCTGGGCATTCCCCGCCGCGACGGCGCCGCCGTGGAAACCGACCCCATCGCCATCTGGCGGCTCTTTGCCGGTAACTATCATCTTTTTCGCGGCACCCCGTCGCGCATCTGGCTTGATACCGTGTTTAGCGAAGTGTTCGGCATGACGGTGGCCCTGGCCCCCGACACCGCCGAGCAGTACTACCACGCCATCACCGAAAAGCTGGCTACTGACGCCTTCAAGCCCCAGGCGCTGATGGACCGCTTTAACATCGAGTGCATCGCCACCACCGAAGGGGCCCTGGACGACCTCAAATACCACGGCGCCATGAAAGGCGGCGCCATGGAAAAACGGGTGATCACCACCTTCAGGCCCGACGACGTGGTAGACGCTTCCCGGGAAGACTTTGCCGATAACATCAAAAAACTGGGCGAGCTGACCGGCGAAGACACCCATAGCTGGGACGGGTATCTGGCCGCCCTTCGCCAGCGCCGCGCCTTTTTCCGAGACCACGGCGCCACCGCCACCGACCACGGCCACCCCACGGCGGCCACCGCTAATCTCTCCCACGCCGAATGCCGTACCCTCTTTGAGCTGTGTATCAGCGGTAAGGCAGGCAGCGCCCAGCAGGAGCTCTTTCGGGCCCAGATGCTCACCGAGCTGGCGGGGATGAGCATCGAAGACGGCATGGTGATGCAAATTCACCCCGGCGCCTTTCGTAACCACAACCCTCGTATCTTTGAAGGTTTTGGCCGCGACAAAGGGGCCGACATTCCGTCGCCTACCGAATACGTCAAAGCCCTCAAACCGCTGTTGGACAAATACGGTAACGACCCGCGCCTTAGCATCATCCTCTTTACCCTGGATGAAACCAGCTACGCCCGTGAGCTGGCGCCCCTGGCGGGCCACTACCCCTGCCTGAAACTGGGCCCGGCCTGGTGGTTCCACGACAGCCCCGAAGGCATGCTGCGTTTTCGCCACCAGGTCACCGAAACCGCCGGTTTCTACAACACCGTCGGCTTTAACGACGACACCCGCGCCTTCTTGTCTATTCCGGCCCGCCACGACGTGGCCCGCCGCATCGATTGCCGCTTCCTGGCTGGGCTTATCAGCGAGCACCGCCTGGGGGAAGACGAAGGTTTCGAACTGGCCCGGGCCCTGACCTATGACCTGGCCAAAAAGGCCTACAAGCTCTGAGCGGGGAGGACGCTATGCAAAGACTGACCAGTAGCGCCCTGGCCGCAATCCCAGGCGCCGTGCAAAAGCCCCGCTACCAGCGGGGCGAGGTGAAAACCGGCATAGTGCACATAGGCCCTGGCGCTTTTCACCGGGCCCACCAGGCGGTGTATATCGACAGCCTGCTGGCCACAGACCCGCGCTGGGGCATTTGCGGGGTGTCGCTGCGCTCGCCAGCCCTTAAAGAAAAACTTGGCCCCCAGGACAACCTCTACACCCTGGCGGTGCAGGATTTAACCAGCGGCATGCGGGTTATCGGCGCCTTTACCGAGCTGCTGGTGGCGCCAACCGACATGGCCGCCATCTTGGCGCGGATGGCGAGCCCCGAGACTTATCTCATCAGCCTGACCGTTACCGAGAAGGGCTATTGCCTTAAAGACGGCAAACTCGATTGGCAGCACCCGGATATTGCCGCCGATCTGGCCGATATCAGCGCGCCGGTGTCGGCCATTGGCCTCTTGGTGGCTGCGTTGCAGCGCCGCCGCCAGGCCGGCCTTGAAAACCTCACTGTGCTGAGCTGCGACAACCTGGTGGACAACGGCCACAAGCTCAAAGGGGCGGTGCTGGCCCTGGCCGGGCGCCTCGACCCGGCACTTGGGGATTGGATAGCGGCCAAGGTGGCCTTTCCCTGCTCCATGGTGGACTCCATCACCCCGGCCTCGGAAGCCGACCTTGAAGCTACCGTCGCCCAGACTCTGGGGGTGACAGACGCCTGGCCCATCAAGCGCGAAGCCTTTAGCCAGTGGGTGATTGAAGACCACTTCTCCGGCCCTAAACCGGCCCTCGATTCCGTTGGAGTGACTTTCACCCAAGACGTGGCCCTTTATGAACAGGCGAAATTGCGGCTGTTAAACGGCACCCATTCCACCTTGGCTTATCTCGGCAGCCTGCTGGGGCTTCAAACCGTACTGGAAGCCATCAGCCAGCCGGTGCTGTCGGACTTTATCGACGCCTTGGTAGCCAAGGAGATAGTGCCGTCCCTGACCGCCCCGGACGACATGGACTTGGCCGCTTACGCCGAGGCCATCCTCGCTCGCTATCGCAACCCCTACATTCGCCATCTGCTGGCGCAAATCGCCTGGGACGGCTCGCAAAAGCTGCCGTTTCGGTTGTTGGGCACGGTGCGGGACAACCTCAAGGTAGGCCACTCCATCGACCGGCTCTGCGTGGCCGTTGCCGCCTGGCTGCGCTTTATCGAAGCCAAGGCCCAAAGCGGCGATGCCCTTACCGACCCGCTGGCCGCCAAGCTACTGGCCTGCCGGGGGCCGGATGCCTTCTTGGCGCTCGACGAGGTCTTTGGCGACTTGGGCGCCAACCCCGTCTTTGCCGCTGCCCTCAAGGCGGCCTACCAACGCCTGGACGGCATCACCCTTAACAGCGTACGAGAACGCCTTCATGACCTTATTGACTGATCTGTTGGACCAAAGCCGCCTTGTCCCCATTATCCAGGCCGACTCTGCAGCGGCGGCCGTGGCCGCTGCCCGTGCCATTCACCAAGGCGGCATTGGCCAGGTGGAAGTGGTGCTGCGAAACGCCCAGGCGCTGGACTGCATCAAGGCTATCCGAAGTGAAGTGCCAGAGGTGCGGGTAGGGGCCGGCACTGTGCTGAGCGGCGAGCAGGCCCGGGCGGTGCGAGAAGCCGGCGCCCAGTTTATCGTTACCCCCACCACCACCGACACACTGCTGGCGGCGCTGATGGACACCGGGCTGCCCTTTGCCCCTGGGGTATCGAGCCTCTCTGACATAGGCCGCATGGTCGAGGCCGGTTGCCAGCAACTGAAACTCTTTCCGGCTGAGCTCAGCGGCGGGGTGGCGCTATTAAAGGCCATTAGCAGCATTTTCCCGGGCGTGACTTTTTGCCCCACCGGCGGCGTAGCGGAGAACAACCTCGCCAGCTACCTGGCGTTGGGTAACGTCTTTGCCGTGGGCGGCAGCTGGATAGCCCCCAATAAACTGGTGGCCGAGGGTAACTGGCAGGGTATCAGCCAGCGCGCCGCCGCCAAAAGCCAGGTGCCGGGCCTATGAAAAAACTGCTGATGCTGGGGGAATGCATGGTGGAGATGGCCGCCGCCGAGGGCGGCCTCTATCGCCAGGGCTTTGCCGGCGATGTCTACAACACCGCCGTTTACTTAAAGCGCAGCCTGAAAACCCCGGCCCAGGTGGGGCTGCTCACCGCCGTTGGCGACGATGCCATGAGCGAGGCGATGCTGGCGCGTTTTCGCGCCGAAGGCCTCGACAACCGCCACTGCTATCAGTTGGCAGGAGCCATGCCTGGGCTTTATTTGATTGAGGTGGACGAGAACGGCGAGCGCAATTTTTTGTACTGGCGCAGCCAAGCCGCCGCCCGGCAACTGGTGCGCTGCATCGAAGAGGATAACGGCGCCGCCTTTAGTGGTACCGATCTGCTGCTGTTCTCCGGCATTAGCCTGGCCATTTTAAGCGCCGAGCACCGGGCGCTGCTGCTGGGGCGCTTAAAGGCGCTGCGCGCCCAAGGCGCCACCTTGGTGTTTGACCCCAACTACAGGGCCAAGCTCTGGGGCAAGGAAGAGGCGGCCCATTGGCTGGCGCAGGCCTATGGCTGCGCTGATATCGCCTTGCCGGGGCTCGAAGAACATCAGCTGCTGTGGGGCCAGCAAAGCCCGGAGCAGGCGGCAGATTTTTTAACCGGCCTTGGGGTCAAGGAGCTGGTGATAAAGCAGGGGCCGGAGCGGCTTTTTGTGAACGGTCAGTACCTTGCCGTGACCCCGGCCGAGCAGGTGGTGGACACCACCGCCGCCGGCGATTCCTTTAACGGCGGCTACCTGGCGGCGCGCCTGGACGGCCAAAGCCCCCTGGAGGCGGCCAAGCTGGGGGCGGCCCTTGCAAGGCGGGTGATAGGCTACCGAGGCGCCATTATCGAGCAAAGCCAATGGGCCTGAGCGCATTGTTGCTGGCCCAGGTGCTGGCCTTTCCCGGCGCAGATGGCCTTGGCCGCTACACGGTAGGGGGCCGTGGCGGCCAGGTGCTGATTGTGGATTCGTTAAAAGACGATGCCAGCCCCGGCACCCTGCGCTGGGCCATCGAACAAGCCGGGCCGCGCATCGTGGTGTTTAGCGTCTCCGGGGTTATTGACCTTAAAAAGCCGCTTGTCATCAGCCAAGGCCAGCTGACCCTGGCCGGGCAAAGCTCGCCGGGGGGCATCGTCCTTAAAGGCGCCGAAACCCGGGTGGAAGCCGACCAGGTGATCATCCGTTATCTTCGCTTTCGCTTAGGGCGCGTTGCTGACGACTGGGACGCCATCAACGGCCGCCAGCACAGCGACATCATCATCGACCACTGCTCCATGAGTTGGTCCATCGACGAGACCGCCAGCTTTTACAACAACAATCGCTTTACCCTGCAATACAGCCTGATTGCCCAGAGCCTGGACCACGCCGGCCATATCAAGGGCGAGCACGGCTATGGCGGTATCTGGGGTGGCCGGGGGGCCAGCTTTCACCACAATCTACTGGCCAACCATCAAAGCCGCTTGCCCCGTTTTAACGGCTGGCGCCTGGGGCCAAATTATCCCCAGGGCGAAGAGCTGGTGGATTTTCGCAATAACGTCATCTTCAACTGGGGCGAGCACGGCAGCTACGGCAACGAGCAGGGCAAGGTCAATATCATTGGCAACAGCTACCTGCCGGGGCCGGCCAGCCAACACCGCGCCATCTTCGAGCTGTGGGGCGCCGATAAGGCCGGGGACCTTTTCTTAAGTGGTAACCTGATGGCCGGTAAGGCGTCCGCTAGCCTTACCGCCTGGCCAAGGCTCAACGACGAGGACATGGCCAAGCTGGCTGCCAAGCACTTAAAAACCAAGGCCTTTCGCTACCCCGCTATGGCGTTGATGCTGGCCAGCCAAAGCGCCGCCGAAAGCTATCAGCTGCTGGTGCAAAAAGGGGAGGTGGGGGCCAACCGCAACGCCCATGGCCTTTTTCGCGACAGCGTTGACAGTGCGGTGCTCACCGAGGTGAAAAGCGGCCAGGGCCAGCTGATTGACAGCGAGCTACAGGCCATCGGCAGCTGGGCCGCCTACGGGCGCGAATTCAAGCAACCACCGGTTGTCGATGCCAACCACAACGGCATGGCCGACGACTGGGAGCGGCGCCACGGGGTCAGTGACCCTAATGGCCACCAGCTATCGGCCCAGTACAGCAACCTGGAAATGTACCTCAACGCCCTGGGGGCCTTTTAGGGGCCCGGCTGCCAACCGGCCAGCACCGCGTCGGCGCTGTACCAGGGCAGGGCGGCCGGCAACAGCTGGGGCCGGTTGGAATCTTTGATGGCACCAGGGCCTGTGTTGCCGTACTCGAAAAACCGCGACCAGGGCTGCCACTGGAAGCGGGCCGGTTGGCCGCTTGGCAGCGTCACCCCTATGTCCGCATAGCCTTGTGGGCCGAAATGGTCATCCATAAAGTTGTTGATAAAGACTGCCGAGCCTTCGGCCCTGGGGTCACCGCTGGGGTGCCAGGGGCGGCCCAGGCGTACCGAGCCCTTGGGCACCCCTTTTTCCTTTATGAAACGGTTGTCCACAAAGAGCATGCCGTAAGGCTGGCTGATATCGGTGCTGGGGGCGGTGATATAGCCGGTGACCTTGGCGCCGGGGCGGTTGCGCGAAACGATGTCGCAGCGGCGAAATACTCCCTGGCCCTTGCCGAAGATAAAGTCGACGTTGCCTTTGATGGTGCAGTCTTCAAAAAGCTGGCGGCCGGCGTCCATCAGCAGGGTGTCCTGGTAGCCGATAAGGGTCACCCGGCGAAACAGCGCCCGGTCGCTTTGCCCTGTGGTGGCCAGGGCCACGGCCTGGGTATGGCGCACCTTGGTGGGGTCGGTGTCGCTTTTGGCGGCGTTGGCGGGGAAATCGAAGCTGTTGTCTATGGTGAGGTTCTGGGCCGAGAAATCCGGCGCCGTTACCCGCAGCACATAGCTGCCCCAGGTGCCCACCGCCTTGCCGTCTGCGCCCTTGGCCTCGGCGCTGTCGCCAAAGCGGATGATGGTGCCCCCCTGGCTTTGCCCCAAAAGGCGCACATGGGGTTTATCGACGCTGAGCTTTTCCTGGTAGACCCCGTCCTGGATAAAGATGGTAAAGGGCTTGCCATTGTCCTTGGGCACCGCTGCCAGGGCCGCGCCAATGCTGGGGTAATCACCCCCTGGGCCCACCACAGCTTGATAGGGCTCGGCCAGGGCCGAGCCACAGAAAAGCACAAGCCAGATCATCATTGCACGCATGGGCGCCTCCTTGGTTAGCCAGACGATGCTAACGCCCCTTGGCTAACGGCCTGTTCCATATATGGAATTTTCCCCTTTTTGCCCAAAAGGTGGTTTGGCGCTGGCGTATGGTGGGCAAAAAGGCAGAGGTAACCCCGATGAAAAAAGCCCTTATCCTGTTCAGTGCCCTGTGGCTATTTGGCTGCGCCAGCACGTCTCTGGTGCCCCAGCACCTATATCTTGCCGGCGATTCGACCCTGGCCGAAAAGCTCCCCGAAAAGCGCCCGGAAACCGGCTGGGGGGAGCGGCTGCAACAGGCCTTCAAGCCGCAACTGCAGGTGGTGAATCTGGCCAAGAATGGCCGCTCCACCCGCACCTTTATCGAAGAGGGGCGCTGGCAGGCCCTGGTGGATGCCCTGGTGCCGGGCGATTGGGTCTTTATCCAGTTCGGCCATAACGACCAGTCCAAGGAAAAGGTGGACAGGTACACGCCGCCGGACGCTTTTCGGCAAAACCTTGAGCGCTTCGTGGCGGATGTCAGGGCCAAGGGCGCCAAACCGGTACTGCTGACCCCGGTGATGCGCCGCCGCTTCGACGACAAAGGCCAATTCTATGACGTGCACGGGGTTTACCCGGCCATCACCAGGGGGGTGGCCATGGATAAACAGGTGCCGCTGTTGGATATGCACAGGCGCAGCGAAGCGGTGCTGGTGAGCTTGGGGGCCGAGCCGTCCCGGGCCCTCTTTTTGCAGTTGGCACCGGGGCAAAACCCCAACTACCCCCAGGGGGTGGAGGACAACACCCACTTCAGCCCACAGGGGGCCCAACGCATGAGCGATCAGGCGGTGGCGGCCATCCGCCAGCAGCTGCCGGCCCTGGCGGCCTATTTGAGGTAAGGGCCCTAGGCCGCCGGGCTGGCTTGTACTCGGTTGCGGCCCAGGCGTTTGGCTTCCAGCAGTAGGCCGTCGGCCCGGTCGAAGGCGGCGAAGATATCTTCGTCCTCGGCCACTTCCACCACTCCGAAGCTGCCGGAAAGGGGCTGTTCCGGGCCTTTGACACGGATCCCCTGCAAAGCCCGGCGCAGCCTATGGGCCGCCACTTGCGCCTCTGCCAGGTTGCTGCCTGGCAGCAACAGTAAGAATTCGTCGCCACCAAAGCGCCCCAGCAGATCGGCCTGGCGCAGCTGCTGGCGGGCGGCCTTGGCCACCTGGCGCAGGGCGCTGTCGCCGGCACTGTGGCCCAGGCTGTCGTTGATGTCCTTGAAGTGGTCTATGTCGAACACCACCAGGGCGATGGGCTGGCGGTAATGGGCCGCCCTTTGCAGCTCCTGCTGGGCCTGGTCGAAAAAGTGGTTACGGGAGGCCACCTTGGTGAGGTTGTCCTCCAGGGCCAGCTCCCGCAGCCGCACGTTGTGGGACACCAGTACCGGCACGGTCAGGCCAAAATAGGTGCTGGCGGCCAGCACATTGATGGCGAACTGGTAGATAAGGGCATGTTCTGACAGGCCCATCAGTTTTATCCAAAGGGCGGTGAGGGTGCTGAGGATGGCCAGGCTCAGGCCGCCGCGCAGGGGATTTTCGGTGTAGACGATCCACATCTGGGGAATACAGAGAAAGAACACCGAGAAGGCCACTTCCTGGTAGTGAAATTGGGCGGTCAATACCATGGCCAGGGTCAGCAGCAGGGCGCTCAGCAGCAGCTTGGTCAGGTAGCCGTACAGGGGCCCCCCTTCCTGGCGCAGCCCCACGTCACTGAGCCAGGCCCCGCTTTTGGGGTAGATCTGGGCCACCAGGCTGACAAAGAGCGGGGTCAGCACCACCACGCCGATAAGGTCCCCTATCCACCAGGCCAGCCAGATGTTGCGGGCTGCCGCTTCTGGCATAACGCCACCCAGGGCCAGGGCCTGGGTACCGAAGGCGGTGGCCAGCAGCGCCGCCATGGGCCCCACCAGCAGGAAGGTCAGGATGATTTTCGGCAGGTTGTGGCGCAGGGCCTTTTTGGCCAGCAGTTGGATAAAGGCGGCACCCAGCCAGTAGGACAGGCTGTGGGCCAAGGCGAACAGCACCCCGGCGCTAACCAGCACAGGCCAGGGGTGCTGGCTCTGGTAAAGGCTGTTCTCCCAAAAAGTGCTTATAAGGCCGCAAACCCATAAGGAGGGCAGGGCGCGCCGGCCTACCAGCAGCAAGGCGGCAAAGCTGACCCCGGCCGGGGGGAACCAGATACTGGCGTGGGGGGCGTATTCCAGCAGCGCCGAAGCACGCCACATGCCCAGCCACAGCAAGGCCAACAGCAAGTGGCTCAGCAGCGGGTAGCGCACCAGGATGGCGTTGAACCTGAGGCGCCAAGGCAAGCTTTGTGGCAAGGCAGGTTCGGGAGGATAAGGCTTTTGCAATGAAGGTCCCTGGTAACGGTTTCAAACGCTTGTGGTGGAGGGATAACCGGCCCAGCCTAGTATTCCCTTCTTTGTTATGGGGTTATGCTACCACCTTGGTTTTTACTTTTTGACAACATTTTTGTCGCCCTCGTCACTTTCCTGCACGGGCTTGCGGTCCGGCCCTGAAAGTGCTCCTTTAGGCCCCTGGAGGCTCCATGCTCAAGGCCATTTTGTTTGACCATGACGGCACCCTGGTGGCGTCGGAACAGATCCATTACCAACTGTGGCTAGAGACGCTGGCGCCCTTGGGGCTGAGCCTGGCCAAGGCCGAGTACGACCGGCATTTTGCCGGCATGCCCACCCGGGCCAATGCGGAGCTGCTGGCCGGGCGCCATCCGCAAACCACGGCGGCCGAGCTATTGGCCGCCAAAGGCGACCTCACCCGCCGCTTCCTGGCCGAGGCGGCCTTTCCCTTGCTGCCCGGGGTGGCCCGGACCCTGGCCCGCCTCAAAGCAGCCGGGCTGCGCCTGGCCATGGTCACCGGCGCTGGCCGCCATGAAGTGGCCGCCAGCTGCCGTGCCTACGGCTTTGACAGCCTCTTTGAAACCATCGTCTGTGGCGATGACGTGCACTTTGGCAAACCCCACCCCGAACCCTACCTGTTAGCCCTGTCCCGGCTGGGGCTGGATAAGGATCAGGCCCTGGCGGTAGAAGATACCGCCCATGGCCTGGCCTCGGCCCTGGCGGCGGGCCTTGGCTGTATCGCCATTCCCAACGAATTGTCCCAAGGCCACGACTTTAGCGGCGCCGCTGCGGTGTTGGCGGACATGGACGCCGCCTGTGACTGGCTGCTTAGCCAAGGGCGCTGACGCCGTTATCCACCATCAGCACCTGGCCGGTGATATGACGGGCCTTGTCCGACAATAAAAAGGCTGCCGCTTCCCCTATCTGGTCGATGGACACCCGCTGGTGCAGGGGCGCCTTGGCGGCGGCCTGGGCCATCAGCTGGTCAAAATGGGCCAGGCCAGAGGCGGCGCGGGTCAGCACCGGGCCGGGGGACAGGGCATTGACCCTGATGTTCTTGGGGCCAAGTTCGGCCGCCAGGTAGCGGACGCTGGCTTCCAGGGCCGCCTTGACCGGCCCCATCAGGTTGTAGTTGGCAATCACCTTCTGGGCCCCGTAATAGCTCATGGTCAGCAGGGCGCCGCCCTCGGCCATCAGCGGCTCGCTGTAGCGGGCCAGGCGCACTAGGGAATGGCAGGAGATGTCCATGGCCGTGGTAAAGCCCGCCGCCGAGCTGTCGACAAAGCGCCCCTGCAGGTCGGCCTTGGGGGCAAAGGCGATGGAATGGAGCACAAAGTCCAGCCGCCCCCAGCGGCTGCCAAGGGTCTGGAACAGCGCCTGCATCTGGCCCTCGTCCCGCACATCCAGGGGCAAAAAGATATCCGCCTCCAGGTCGCTGGCCAGGGGCGCCACATGGGGCTTGGCCTTGTCGCTCTGGTAGGTGACGGCCAGCTGGGCGCCCATGGCCTTTAGGGCCTTGGCACAGCCAAAGGCAATGGACTCATTGTTGGCCAGGCCGACGATCAGGCCGCACAGGGGACGGGTCATAGCAGCTCCTTGGCAAAGCCTTCGAGGATCTCGGTGGCCATGGCGGCCTCTTCATTGGCGGCGATCACCAGGTGGGCAAAGGGCGGTAAAAAGGCCAGGTGGCTTAGGATCTGGCGGCGGATGGGGGCGGCGTTTTCCCCTATGCCGCCGGTAAAGAGCAGGGCGTCCAGCCCCCCCAGGGACACCGCCATGGCCGCCACCTGCTGGGCCACTTTCAGGGCGAAAAAATCCAGGGCAAAACGGGCCCTGGGCTCGGCGCTTGCCAGCAGTACCTTGACGTCGTTACTGATCCCCGACAGCCCCTTGAGGCCCGACTCTTCATAGAGCAGGCGCTCGGCTTCGGCCAGGGCCATGCCCAGATCCTTGACCATGAAAAACACCGCCCCGGCGTCCAGGTTGCCGCAGCGGGTGCCCATGGGCAGCCCTTCGAGGGCGGTCATGCCCATGGTGGTGTCGACGCTGGCGCCGCCAGCCATGGCGCAGAGGCTGGCGCCGTTACCCAGGTGGGCGGCCACCACCTTGCCTTGGGCCAGGGCCGGGTATTCCTGGCGCAGGCAATGGGCCAGCCAGTCGTAGGACAGGCCATGAAAGCCGTAGCGGCGTATGCCCCGCTCAAAGAGGCGGTCCGGCAGGGCATAGCGGTTGAACAGGGGCTGGTGGCGGGCATGAAAGGCGGTGTCAAAGCAGCCGTAATGGCGAAGGCCGGGGCGCCTTGCCGCCACCAGCGCCACCCCGGCCAGGTTGTGGGGCTGGTGCAGGGGGGCCAGGGGGGTCAGCCCCGCCAGGTAATCGAGGGCGGCCTCGTCCAAGGCTGTGGCCTGCTGGTAGCGGTCGCCGCCGTGAACGATGCGGTGGGCGCAGGCCACCAGCTGCCAGCCGCTGTTGTGGCTGTCCAGCCAATCGAGCATCAGCGATACCGCCTGGTCGTGGTCCTTGACCTCGGGCAGGGCTCCCAGGGTGGCCTGGCCGCCAGCCACATTGGCCTTGATGCTGGCGCCGCTGCCGATATCTTCAATCTTGCCACCGGCCAGCAGCGCCAGCCCCGGCGCCAGGGCAAAGACCCGGAATTTGACACTGGACGAGCCGGTATTGAGCACCAACAGGGCCTGGGTCATTTCAGGTCCCCCTGCTGGCGGGCGGCGGACAGGAACACGGCGGTGGCGCAGGACAGCAATCGGGTACGCAGGCTGTCGGCGCGGCTGGTGAGGATGATGGGCACCCTGGCCCCCAGCACTATGCCGGCGGCGTTGGCCTGGCCCAGGAAGGTCAGTTGCTTGGCCAGCATGTTGCCCGCTTCGATGTCGGGTACCACCAGGATGTCGGCGTCACCGGCTACCGGCGAGTCGATGCCTTTTTCCCGGGCGGCCTGGGGGCTGATGGCGTTGTCCAGGGCCAGGGGGCCGTCTAGCAGGGCGCCGCTGATCTGGCCCCGGTCGGCCATCTTGCAAAGGCAGGCGGCGTCCAGGGTAGAGGCCATGCGGCTGGTGACGGTTTCCACCGCCGACAGCAGCGCCACCTTGGGCAGGCGATGGTGGCCGAACAGGGTGTGCCACAGGGTGATGGCGTTCTGGCAGATATCGGCCTTTTCTTCCAGGGTGGGGGCGATGTTGATGGCGGCGTCGGTGATGATAAGGGGCTTGGGGTAGCCCCGCACTTCCATGATGTAGGCATGGGAGATGCGCCTTTCGGTGCGCAGGCCGCCGCTGCCTTTGACCACGGCTCCCAGCAGTTCGTCGCTGTGCAGGGCCCCTTTCATGATGGCGGCCACCTGGCCGCTGGCCGCCAGCTCCACCGCCTTGGCGGCAGCGGCATGGCTGTGCTCCACGTCAATCAGTTGCCAGGGGCTGATATCGATGTTGTTGTCGCGGGCGGCAGCCAGGATCCGCTCCTTGGGGCCCACCAGCACAGGTTCGATGAGGTTTTCGGCGGCCGCTTCCAGGGCGGCGGCCAGGGCGGCGCCGTTGACCGGGTGCACCAGGGCGGTCTTGACGGCTCCCAGGGTGCGGCAGCGGGCCAGAATGTCCTGGTAGTGGTCCTGGTACAGCTCCACCTGGGGCAATACCGGGCGGGGCAGGCGCAGGTGCTCGGTGGGGGCCAGCACAGTGGCGGTGCCTGCCACCACCAGCTCGCCCTTGCCGTTATGGCATTGGCAGTCAAATTCCACCAGGGGCTTGCCGGTGGCCTTGTGCTTGACGGTGAGGGTGACAGTGATGGTATCCCCTACGTGCACCGGTTTTAAAAAGCGGATGTCCTGGCCCAGGTAGATGGTGCCGGGGCCGGGCAGCTGGGTACCCAGCACGGTGGAAATCAGGGCCCCCGACCACATGCCGTGGCCGATAACGCCATGAAAGAGGCTGGCCTTGGCGTAGTCGGGGTTCATATGGGCCGGGTTGACGTCCCCGGACATCACCGCAAAGAGGTCGATATCGTGCTGGGTCAAAGTGCGGGTCAGGCTGGCGCTCTGGCCCAGGGCCAGCTCGTCGAAGGTCAGGTTGCAAAGGGGCTGGGCGTCCATGGGCGCGTCCTTATTTGTCAAAGACATAGTGGCCGGGGGCGTCCCCCAGGGGCGGGTATTGGCGGCTGCCAAGGCCCTTGGGGGCGGCGACCTGCCCCGAGCTGTGCTGGGCCAGCCAGCCCTGCCAGGCCGGCCACCAGGAGCCCAGCTGCGGCGTGGCCGCCTCCTGCCAGGCCTTTGGGGACAGGTAAGGGTCCTGGGCCTTTTTCAGGGCGATGCGGTAATGGCGATGGGGCCTGCCCGGCTCGCTGACGATGCCGCCGTTGTGGCCGCCACTGGCCAGCACGAAGGTGACGTCGCTGGTGCTGAGCAGGTGCACCTTGTGCACCGACACCCAGGGCGCCACATGGTCCTTTTCGGTGCCTACTGCAAAGATGGGGATCTTGATATTGCCGGCCGCCACCGGCTGGCCGAACAACTGGTAGCGGCCCTCGGCAAACTCGTTGTTGAGAAACAGCTTTTCCAGGTATTCGCTGTGCATCTTGTAGGGCATGCGGGTGGCGTCGCTGTTCCAGGCCATCAGATCGCTCATGGGGGAGCGCTCCCCTTGCAGGTACTCGTGCACCAGCCGCGACCAGATCAGGTCGTTGGAGCGCAGCAGCTGGAAGGCCCCGGCCATCTGCTTGGTGTCCAGGGTGCCTTGGGCCCACATCATGCTCTTGAGGTAGGCCACTTCGCTGGGGGTCACGAAGATCATCAGCTCCCCGGCCTCGGTAAAGTCCCCCTGGGCGGCAAAGAGGGTCAGGGTCTGCAAGGGGTTATCGGGGCGGCTGCCCAGATGAGCGGCGGTCAGCAGCGCCAGGGTGCCCCCCAGGCAGTAGCCGGCCAAGTGCAGGGGGGCGCCTTTGGCCAGGCGCTGCACCACGTCTATGGCGGCCAGGGCGCCGTCGCGCACATAGTCTTCCATGCCAAGGTCCCGGTCACCGGGGCCGGGGTTTTTCCAGGAGATCATAAAGACGCTGTGGCCCTGCTCCAGCAGGTAGCGGACCAGGGAATTGTGGGGGGACAGGTCGAGGATGTAGTACTTCATGATCCAGGCCGGCATCACCAGCACCGGCTCCTTATGGACGCTGGGCCCGGCCGGCTGGTATTGGATCAGCTCCATCAGGCCGTTGCGATACACCACCTTGCCGGGGGTGCAGGCCAGATCCCGGCCCGGCTCGAAGGCCTCGGTGCCCACCGGCGCCTCGCAGGTAAGGTTGCGGCGCCAGTCTTCCAGGGCGTTTTGGGCTCCCTTGACCAGGTTCTGGCCCAGCTGCTGCAAGCTGGTGTGCAGCAGATCGGGGTTGCTGGCCAGGTAGTTGCTGGGGGAAAGGGCGTCCAGGTACTGGCGGGCGGCAAAGGCGAGGATCTGCTGGTATTGGGGAGACAGCCCCTCTATGCCGGTGGTGGCCCGCTGCCAAAAGCGCTCGGCCTGGGCAAAGCCCTGGGCCAGGCCCTGCCAGGGCCAAAGCTGCCAATGGCTGGAGGCAAAGCGCGGGTCTTTGGCGCCGTCCTTTGACGAGTCCAGCAGCGCCGGCCAGTCCAGCCAGGGAAAGAGCGCCAGCTCCGCCAGGCGCCCGGGGCTGATGGCCAAATGGGCCAGCCAGGCCCCATAGGCCTCGCCCAGGCCAGCCGGGGTCAGCCCCAGGGTCAGCCGGGCCAGGTTTGCCTGGTAGAGGCGATCAAAGTCGTCAAAGGGCGAGGCCGTCATCCTAACCATCCTTAGTCCATTAAAAGGGGCACTTTTGCCATGGTGCCCCCTAGGGATGACGCTTTTTATAATCCAGGTCAAATAATGTGCAGTTGGCGCCGTAGCGCCAGCCCCTTGTTTGCCTTTGGCCCGGCGCCCTGGAGGGTTATCAATCCTTGCCTGGTGGGCCCCAAGAAAAAAGCCGCCCGGTGGGCGGCTTGTTAACCTTTTACGCAGATCACCTGGCGCAGGGTGTGCACCACTTCCACCAAGTCGGCCTGGGCCGCCATCACCGCGTCGATGTCCTTGTAAGCGGCCGGGCTTTCGTCCACCACTTCGGCATCCTTGCGGCACTCCACATGGGCGGTGGCCTTGGCGTGCTCGGCAACGGAGATGCGCTTTTTGGCCTCGGTGCGGGACATCACCCGGCCGGCGCCGTGGCTGCAGCTGCAAAAGCTCTGGGCGTTACCTTTACCGCGCACGATAAAGGAGCGGGCGCCCATGCTGCCGGGGATGATCCCCAGCTCCCCTTGCTGGGCGCTTACCGCCCCTTTACGGGTCAGCCAGACCGTTTCGCCAAAGTGTTGTTCCTGCTGCACATAGTTGTGGTGGCAGTTCACCGCTTGCTGCTCAACCACAACGGCCTTGCCCAGCACCCTGGCCAGGGCGCCAAGGGCACGTTGCATCATGGCCTGGCGGTTGAGGCGGGCGTATTGCTGGGCCCAGCCGACGGCGGCCACATAGTCGTCGAAATGGGCGCTGCCTTCGCGCAGATAGGCCAGGTCGCTGTCCGGCAGCTGGATCTGGTGGCGCTCCATTTCCTTTTTGGCCAGGGCGATAAAGTGCTCGCCGATACGGTTACCCACGCCTCTTGAGCCCGAGTGCAACATCAGCCAGACCTGGTCGCGCTCGTCCAGGCACAGCTCCACAAAATGGTTGCCGGTGCCAAGGGTGCCAAGGTGGTTGACGTTGTTGGTCTTTTCAAGCTCCGGGTGCTTGTCGCACAGGACCTTAAAGCCACCTTGCAGTTGCTGCCACACGCCAGCGATGTCGTCCGGCACGTTGTGCCAGGCGCCTCTGTCCTGGCCCCGGCGGCCGCCTTGGGTGCGGCCATGGGGGATCACCCGCTCCAGCTCACTGCGAAGGGCGGCTAGGGAGTCGGGCAGCTGGCGGGCGTGCAGGTCGGTACAGACCGCCATCATGCCGCAGCCGATATCCACGCCAACGGCGGCAGGAATAATGGCGCCTTGGGTGGGCAGCACCGAGCCGATAGTGGCCCCTTTACCCAGATGCACATCGGGCATGGCCGCCACCCAGGGCCCTACAAAGGGCAGGGCAGCGAGGTTGGCCAATTGCGCCTGGGCCTTGGGGTCGAAAGGCACGCCCTTGGTCCAGCTTTTAATGAGGCCACCCTGGCTCTTGGTTACTTGGTATTGCACTGTTGCTCCTTGTGTTGGTGTCTGTGGTATCCAAGTCTTAATCAAGGACAGTGCCAATCTTTAAAGTCATTTAATTTCAATGGCTTGATAGCATTGGTGGCCGAAGGGGTAATGATTTATCTATCCAAATAGATAGCCAGTTAACCGTTAATGTCATCAAAGCTCAGCGCGAACTTGGCCAGGTACTGGCGCAGCCGGTGGCTGTCGTTGCTGGATTTTTTCTTCTCCCGCGAGCGGTTAAAGAGCTGGCGGCCGGCTTCCGAGAGGTTGCGGCTTTGGCGGCAGACGGCGATCACTTGGCGCAGTTGGTGTTGGTCGAACAAGTCAATCTCGGCCAGCTGCCCCTCGCTCAGCACCTCGCTCAATAACGGCAGCTCGGGGTCGATGTCCCGCTGCCAGTATCGGCCCAGGCGCTGGCGCTCTTTTTGGACAATATCCAGGGTTATCCGGCCCCCTTCGGCCAGGGTGGCCATGCGCTGCACGCTGGCGTTGAGGTCGCGAAAGTTGCCAAGCCACAGGGCGTCGGCGGCCAGGGCAAAATCCAGGTAGGCCTTGCGGGCCTGCTGGTTAAAACCCACCTTGTAACCCAGCTCCTCTGTGGCCTTGGCCAGCTCGAAATCCAGGTTGGGTTCGAGATCTTCACGCCTGTCTTTTAGCCCCGGCAGGGGGTAATGCCAGAGGTTGATGCGGGCCAGCAAGTCTTCACGAAAGGCCCCGGCCTGCACCTGGGCCTGCAAGTCCTGGTTGGTGCCGGCGATCAACTGGAAATCGCTGGACACGGGGTTGTCGCTACCCACGGGGTAGAACTGCTTTTCCTCTATGGCGTGCAGCAGCATGGCCTGTTCGTCCAGGCCCAGCTCGCCAATTTCGTCCAAGAACAGCAAGCCCTGATCGGCCTTGGCCAGCAGGCCTTTACGGGCCTGCAAGGCACCGGTGTAGGCGCCTTTTTGGTGGCCAAACAGGGCCGACATGGCGCTGTCGCCGCGCAGGGTGGCGCAGTTGACCGCCACAAAATCCCCCCGCACCGAGCCCCGCCTTTTCTTGAGCTGGTAGACGTTGGCGGCCAGTTGCGACTTACCGGCGCCGGTGGGCCCGGTCAGCAATAAGGGGGCGCGGGAGCGAATGGCGACCTGCTCAATTTCCTGGATCAGGCTGTTGAACTGGTGGTTGCGGGTGGCGATGCCGGATTTAAGGAAGGCGGTGCCTTCCAGATGGCGGCGCTGAAAGCGTGAACTCAAGGCGTCGTACTTGGAGAGATCCAAGTCGATGACATCCACCTTGCCGGCCGGGTTGTCTTGGGCGCGATCCGGGCTCGATTGCAGCAAGGACGCCGGTATGTAGTTGGCTTCGCACAACAGGAACCAGCAGATCTGCGCCACATGGGTGCCGGTGGTGATGTGCAGCAGGTAGCGTTCCTGCTCGGGGGCAAAGGCGTAGTTTTCGGCAAAGTCCAAGAGGCAGCCGTAAACCTGCTGAAAATCCCAGGGGTCGCTGAGATCAAGGGGCATCAACCTGACTTCGGTCTGTGGCGATATGGTCTGGATATCGGCTGCCACGTTATTGGCCAGGCGCGAGTCTCCCGGGTGGTAGAGAAGTTCGAAACGGCTGATTGCCAAGTCCGGCTGCTGGCAGACCCCCAAGGTGGGGCGCCATTGCTCCCAGCGTTTTTTGCCTTTGCCCCTGCTGTCCTTGACGTTGCCAAGCAGGCCTATCACCACGTTTTTCAACTTATCTATCCTGATAAACACAGTATTTTTACGATAGTAAGTTTCCATGGTGGTTTTGGCAACACATAGCCAGTCCTGTACCGGTGATTTCTTTAAATCTTTTTAAAACAATGACTTGCGAATTTTTGTTGGCAGTCGGCGTCGGCTGGCACGGCCTTTGTAATTCCTTTACCTGAATGGCCTTGGCTGTGGCCCTGGTTTGGCACCAGGCCGGCATCCCCCCGCTGGGGAAGGATGTACCGCCAGGGATAGCCATTCTCCTGATTGATAGCTCATTAGGTAGAGCACCGAGTGTTAATTCGGCTGTAGCTGGTTCGAGTCCAGCTCAATCCAACCTGTGGAATGCCTTAGGGCTTGGGGGTTCGAGTCCCTCATCTAAAAACACAATGACAAGCGATACCTCGGCCGGTGCGGTTTACCGGCTGAAGTATCAACCCGGTGGGCAGCAGCAGGTGAGGGTAGTCCTTTACCCGCACGGAAAAGCCCCGTCAGGGTGCGGCAGGGACGCCGCAGCAGCCAGGCAAGGCTGCCCTGACAGCGCTTTTTGCCAGTAGCCAGCTCCCCCGCCGGGATCCATAACAAGGAGAGAAAAATGTTTTTTATCAATAAATTGGATGTCAGCGATGGCCAGCGGGTACTGGTGTACCGCCGAGGCCGTTTTGAAACCCTGTTGGCCCCTGGCCGCCACTGGTTTTGGATGCCCGGCCAAGGGCTGCAATTTGAATCTCTGTCGTTGGCACAAAGCGAGCTGACGCACCCTAATCTCGACCTGTTGTTGCAAAAGCCGGCCTTTTGCGACGCGGTCAACATCTGGCAAGTCGGGCCTGAAGAAACCGCCGTTATCTGGCGAGACAACCAACCCTTGGCGGTATTGGTGCCCGGCAGCCGCTATGTGAGCTTTAAAGACGGCCCGGCGTTGCGTATCGAGCGCTTCGCCCTGGCCGACAAGGCGCCGCTGCCCAACGCCCTGCTGTCCGCTTTGCTGCGTGAGGGCCTGGTGCGGGTGGGCAACCAGCAGGCGGTTACCGCCCTGTCGGTTCCCGAGCAAAGCCAGGCGCTGCTGTTTGAAAACGGCGAGTTGATTGCCGAGTTGCCGCCTGGCCGTTACGGCTACTGGGCTTTCAACCGGGAACTGCAGGCACGGATCTTCGACCTCACCTGGCAAAGCCTGGAAGTGAGCGGCCAGGAGATCCTCACCAAAGACAGGGTGAGCCTGCGCATCAACCTCAGTGCCGCGTACCGCATTGCCGATCCGCTGCAGGTGGCCCGGCAGGTGAAGAAGGTGGATGAGCACCTGTACCGGCGCCTGCAACTGGTGCTCAGAGAAGTGGTGGGTACCCGCACCTTGGACGGGCTATTGGCCGACAAGGATGCGGTCAGCAAAGCGGTGGCCAGGATGCTGGGCCCGGTTGCCCAGGAACTGGGTGTCGAACTGGCGGATGTGGGGGTCAAGGACATCATCCTGCCTGGGGAGATGAAGGCCATCCTCAACCAGGTGGTAGAGGCCCAAAAAGCGGCCGAGGCTAACCTGATTCGCCGCCGCGAAGAAACCGCCGCCACCCGCTCCCTTGGCAACACCGCCAAGATGATGGAGGCCAGCCCAGTGCTGCTGCGCCTTAAGGAACTGGAATCCCTTGAAAAAGTGGTGGAAAGGGTAGGGCACTTGAACGTCTATGGCGGCCTTGAGCAATTGATGACAGGGCTGGTGAAACTGACTTCGGAGAATAAAGCATGAAAACACGGATATTGACGGCGTTAAAGGCCCTGGAGGCCAGGGAAGGCATGGAAATACTCTTTGCCTGTGAGTCGGGTAGCCGTGCCTGGGGTTTTGCCTCACCGGACAGCGATTTTGACGTGCGCTTTGTCTATCGCCGCCCGGTAAGCCACTACCTGAGCCTGGGTAAACGCAGCGACACCCTCACCGAGCCGATAGTGGACGAGCTGGACTTTGCCGGCTGGGATCTGGATAAAACCCTGACCTTGCTCAGGGCCAGCAACCCCAGCCTGCTGGAATGGCTGCGCTCTCCCATACTGTACCGGGCCGATGAGGTTTGGCTTGGCGCCACGCGCCAGCTGATGGCGGACAGCTGGCAGCCAAGGGCCCTTTATTACCATTACCTGTCCATGGCTAAGGGCAATGCCAAGGTCAATGGCCGGGGCGGCCTGAGCGTCAAAGGGGCGCTCTATGTGCTGCGGCCTTTGCTGTGCGCCCGCTGGCTGCTGCGCTTTGACAGCCTGCCGCCCCTGGATTTTACCGCCCTCTACCAGGGCCTGGGTTTGGGGGCGGCCATAACGGGCCAGCTCGAAAGCCTGCTGGCCTTCAAGCGCCAAGCCTTGGAGCAAGACCAACTGGTGCTGTCGGCCGAGCTGGCCGCTTTTATGGCAAGGGAGCTTAACGCCCTTGAAAGTTGCAAGCCGCCCCTTAGGGACAAGGCGCCCATGGCCAGCTTCGATGCTTTTTTTATGAAGACCCTGGCCCTGGATCATTAACAAGCCGCCCTGTGGGCGGCTTTTTTAATCCCTGGCGCAGTAGGTGGCTTGCACAGCCACGCTGTCGATTGAAAAGCCCAAGCCGGAGCTTTGGCCCTTGGCGTTCAACAGGTGGCCGGCGGCGCGGCTCCTCAGGGACGGGGGAACATGGCAGATATCGCCATAGAGCCTGTCGTTTTCCAGGGTCAGGGACGAGCCGCAGGGGTCTTTGGCGCCACCGTGGTCGCTGCTGACGGCGCAAAGCTGCTCGATTTTTTCCTCGGCCAGGGCCAGATGCAGCGGGTAGGCCAGCAAGGTCAGTACCCCGCACAGCATCAAGAAGTAGCCGCCGATGGCGCCAAAGGCCAGCAGCATCCCCATGGCCCAGGGTTCAGTGCCTTTCTTGGCCAGCTGCTGGCGGCTCCGGTAAAGCTTTATGGCCAGGGGCAGCGTCCAGGCCAGGGTCAGCACCAGGGCCAGGTACTTGAAGTTGCGGGCGGTGTCCTGGGTCAGGATAAAGTCGTCGACAATGGAGGTGACGTAGGAGAAGAGCACCATCAACAAGATGGCGATGACCCAGACATACACCTGGGACAGGCAACCTTTGAGCTTTTCCACGAGGATCCTTGCGTTGTGCAGGTCGGCCGGCATCCAGCCGGGCTTCTGGCCCCAGATTACTTCATAAAAAGCGCTTTAAATCAACTTGTTGGTTATGGATAACAGGCCCTGGCCGAATCCGGCCCTGGGCAAGCTTGTCGTTTTTCACCTTGATTCATCATTGATAATGATTCGCATTTGATCTAGATTCTGGGCCCCCTGCCGGGCACTCCGGCCTGGCCACTTCTATCAGGGAGACAGAAGACGTGCGCTACCAGAATCCAACCCCCTTGGCCGCAGCCATCGCCCTGGCACTGGCCGGCCCCGCCCTTGCAGCAGACGACACCACCGAGACCATCACCGTTATCGGCCGCCAGATCCAGGCGCTGGACAGCTCGGTGGACAACGGCGTACTGGGCTCGGCGTCGATTCTGGATACGCCTTTCTCGGTGGTCAGCATCAGTGAAGAAGAACTGCAGGCCCACCAGGTCAGTAACCTGGAAACCCTGTTCAGCCGCGACGCCTCGGTGTCGGTGCTGGGAGGCGCCTACAGCAACTGGGGCTCGACCATGAGCATCAGAGGCCTGGCCCTGGACTACACCAACAGTTTTAAAATCAATGGCCTGCCCTTTAGCAATTTCACCGGCGAGATGCCTTACGAAGCCTTGGAAAGGGTCGACGTCTTAAAGGGCGCCACCGGCTTCATGTACGGCTTTGCCGCCCCCGGCGGTATCGTCAACTACGTCACCAAAAAAGCCAGGAAAGACTCCCTGAGCCTGGCGGCCGGCTACCGCACCGACAACATCTTCAATACCCAGCTGGACGTCTCCAGCCGTTTTGGTGAGGCTGACCGCTTCGGGCTCAGGGCCAATCTGGGCTATGAAGACGGTGACACCTTTACCGACGGCGGCCATATCCGCCGCAACAGTGCCGCCCTGGCGTTTGACGGCAAGTTGACCCCGGAGCTGACCTGGACAGTGGATCTGCTCTACCAGGACAGGGACGTGGACAATGTCACGTCCTGGTTTTTCACGTCGCTCTTGGACAGCGACGCCGACCTGCCGGCCACGGTGGACGGCAGCCGCAACCTCTCTGCCAAAGGCAGCTTTGAAGACAGCCAAACCCTGGTGGGCATGACCAGCCTGGCCTGGCAGCTGGCCGACGACTGGCAGCTCAAGGCCGACTACAGCCATACCGAGAACAACACCCGTTGGGTGAAAACCCTCAACTACCTGGTCAACAGCGACGGCGATCTGCGGGTCCGGGTTTACGATCAGGCCTTTGACACCGATTTTGATACAGGCCAGCTGATGCTGAGCGGCCAGTTCGCCACCGGCTGGCTGGAGCACAACCTGGTGACGGGGGTCAGTTACCAGAAGACCACAGGCTATCGCACCGACAAGCCGCAGAAATACGTGTTCTGGTTAACCGACCCCAGCGACCCCAGCACCTTTGACAATCTCTACAACCCCAACCCTCAGCGCTATGACTCGCAGTTTGTCGAGAACAACGAGAAAGGCTACTTCGTACGCCAGCGCTCCAGTTTCCTGTCCGACACCCTGTCCTTTGGCCAGCACTGGCAGCTGCTGTTGGGGCTGCGCCATATCCAGTACGAAAGCGTCAGCTACCTGGCGGCCAGCAACTACAGCACCAGTGCCAATACCCCGACGGCAGCGCTGATGTTCAAACCCTGGCAAGACACCACCTTCTACGGCAGCTACGTGGAGGCCCTGGAGGAAGGGGGCATAGTGGGCGACAGCTACGCCAATGCCGACCAGATGCTGGATCCCTTGAAGAGCAAGCAGTACGAATTGGGGGTCAAGTTTGAGCGTGAACGCTGGTTTGCCAGCGCCGCCTTGTTCCGTATCGAAAAGGGCGCCGCCTACGGCAACAGCGACAATGTCTACGTGCAGGACGGCCAAAGCCGCTTTGAGGGCATAGAGCTGGACGGCCACCTGCGCCTGGACGACAACTGGTCGCTGCGGGCCAACCTGATGAAGCTCGACAGTCGCTATGACAACAGGGCCCCCGGCAGCAGCATCCAGGGCAACGACGTGGAAGCGACCCCTGACTGGCAGGGGGCCCTTGGCCTGAGCTACCGGGTTCATGCCATTCCCGGCCTGAGCCTGGACGCCGGTGCCAAGTATTACGGCAAGCGTTACCTCAATGCCGCCAACAACTGGCGACTGCCTGATTACACCCTGGTGGACGCCAGCGCCAGCTACCAAACCCGGCTCTGGCAAAGGCCGCTGACCCTGCGCGCCACCCTGACCAACCTGACCGACAAGCGCTACTGGAGCACCGACGGCACCGGCGGCCTGCGTATCGGCGAGCCACGTCAATTGGCCGTTAACGCCAGCCTGGCTTTTTAAATTGGAGTGCCGGCCCGGCCGGCTTTTTTAACCACAAGGACGAGTCCATGACCCTTGTCAGTGTGCTGCTGGTGTTGGCCGGCAGCCTGTTTTTTTATCTTTGCAGCAGCCACCAGCACTGGCGCCAGGCTCCCCTTGGGCCGCGCTGGCGCGCCTTGGGCTGGCTGGCCCTGGCCCTTGGCCTGCTGGGCTTTTGCCAGGTTTTTAGCCTTCTCAGCGCCATTTTCAGTTGGGCCAGCCTGGTGATGCTGACCCTGCCCCTGGTGGCCTTGAGCGGCCTGCTCAGGAGGGCGTCCTGATGGCCCGCGTCCTCAAACCCCATTGGCTCAGTAAAACCCTGGCCGGCCTGTTGCTGGGATTTTGGTTGGCCTTGGGCCTTGCCAGCCTGGTGGCCCTGATGGGGCCTGGCGAGCTGACGGACCCCTACAAGGCGCAATTCGTGATGTGGCTGATGGCGCCGGTATGGCTGCTGGTGCTGAGCCTGGTGTATCTGTTCCCAACCGGCCTAAGGGCCTGGTTCTGGCTGGGGCTGGCCTGCCTGCTGGTCACCCTGGTCTTTTGGTGCCTTAAGGGGGCTTTATGAAGATCCGTGGTCATATCCTTAAGGTTTACAAGGACCTGCATACTTGGGTTGGGATCTGTGCCGGCATAGTGCTCTTTATCGGCTTTTTTGCCGGAGCCCTGTCCATGTTCAAACCGGCCCTGGATGCCTGGGCCACACCCAAGGCCCAGCAGTTAAGGCCCTTGCCCCTGGCAGAGTGGTCGTCGCACCTGGCAGAGCTGAGTGCTCGCTATCCTGGCCTTAACGCCGGTTACAACCTGCACCTGGAAGGGGATCTGGCCACCCTCAGCTGGACCCCAAAGCCGGCTGGGCGGCGGTTGGACCTTGACGGTGAACGGGCCCTGGCCGGCTTGGACGAGCACGGCCAGTTCCAGGTAGTGCAGGTAGTGCCTTCCCAACTGGCTGGCCTGGTGGATTTGCTGCACCGCACCGCCGGCATTCCCGGCAACCTGGGCCATGAAATGCTGGGGGTATTGGTGATGGGGGTGGCCAGTGGCCTTTACTTCCTGGCCCTGGTGTCGGGGCTTATCTTGCTGCTGCCGACCCTGGTCAAAGACTTCTTTGCCCTGCGCCAGCCATCGGCCAAGCGGTTCTGGCTGGACACCCATAACCTGTTGGGGCTGACCAGCTTCCCCTTCCACGTGCTGATCAGCCTGAGCGTGGTGGTCTTTGCCTTTCACGACATCTTCTACGACGGCCTGCAACAGAGCGTCTACCAGCAGGGCAACCTGTTCCGTTTCCCAACGGCCCAATACCAGAGCGGCGCCAGCCCGTTGCCGCCGGCACAGCTGGTGGCCAAGGCCAGGGCGGCAGCCCCCGAGTTCGAGGTGCAGGAGTTGTCCCTGTCGGGCCTGGGATCAGCCAGGGCCAGCGCCAGGGCCAAAGCCTACTCGGACCGTTATTTCAGCCGGGGAGCCACAGGGGGCTTTTTGACCCTCGACCCTTACAGCGGCGATGTCACCCTCACCGACTACCTGCCGGAGGGCAGCAACGGCTGGGGTAATGCGGTTAACAGCTTCTTTACCCTGCACTTTGGCAGCTTCGGCGGGCCGGTCATCAAGTGGGTCTATTTCCTGCTGGGGCTGGCCGGGGCGGCGGTGTTCTATACCGGCAACCTGCTGTGGCTGGAAAGCCGGCGCAAGCGCCAACGTAAAGACGGCAGCCTGCCGCCTCAGACCTTGTCCAGCCGCATCATGGGGGCGCTGACCGTCGGCTGTTGCTTAGGGTCGGTGGCCGGCGTCGTAGGGGCCATGTTGGCGGCCAAGTGGCTGCAGGGCAGTGTCGGCAATATCAACAACTGGTACCTGGGGCTCTACTACGGGCTCTTCCTGGCGGTGGTTGTCTGCTGCCTGCTAAGAGGAGCGGGTTGCGCCCCGGCACTGATGAGAGCCACGGCGCTGCTGGCCTTGGCCGTGCCCCTCGGTTCCCTGCTGGGCGCCCTTGGCGCCTTGAGCTGGCCCTCAACCAGCCTGGCCACCCTGAGTGTGGACGCCACCCTGTTGCTGGGGGCAGGGCTGCTGTGGTGGCTGGCGGGCATTGCCGCCAGGCGCCGGGCCAAAGACAGCGTCTGGGCCTAAAAAAGCCGCCCCTTGGGGCGGCTTTTTCAATGCTGCTTTTCCTTGGCCTGGGCCTTGAGGTCCCAGCGGTTGGGGCGGCCTTCTTTGATCCTCACCTCACGGGGTGAGAGAGGCGGGAACTGCACGCCTTTTTCTATCAGCAGGGTTTTGAGCTTCTGGGCCCAACCGTAAGCGGGGTAGGCGGGGTTGAGCAGCCCCTGGCTGAGCCCTTCGTGGATATTCCAGGCGATATCGTCATCCACCGTGCTGCGCAGCCGGTAGTCGGCGCCCAGCTCCACCAGCTTGTAGGCGATCTCGTACTTGTTGAGGGTAGCGGCGTACAGGGCGCTGTTGCGGTGCAGGTTGTCCAGCTTGTCCAGGTCGGCGCCGTGGTCCAGCAACATCTGCACCTGGGACCAGCGCTCTTCCCCTATGGCCTCAAAGAGAGCCGGCTCCCCTTTCTGGTTGACCGAATTGGGGTCGCCGCCCTGGTCCAGCAGCAGCGCCAGCAGGGCATCGTCATTACCGCCGGCCACGGCCGCCACCGGGGTGTTACCGGTGCAGGAAGGATAATTGGGGTCGGCGCCCAGTTGCAGCGCCCTTTTTACGGCGTCCTTGTCCTTTTCCATCATCAGCCAGAACAGGGGGGTGATGCCCTCCTGGCCCCGGCTGTTAAGGTCCAGGCCGCCGGCCAGTTTCTGCTGGGCGTCCCCCTGGTTGCCCTGGGCAATGTCCTCCAGCAAGGTGACCATCTGGGGGCTGAAAAAGTCCGTTGCCTTCATACTGTCTCCTTTGAGGCCGCAGCTGGCCAGGGCCAGCAATACCATGATTATCCCTATGGGTTTCAACCTATCCTCCCACTAAACCGCTGAGGGTACTGATGTCTTCGGCTTTCTGGGACTCGATGCCGGCGATCACCTGATCCATGCCATGGCGGGCTATGGGGTTGCCCCCCTGAACGCTGGGTAAGGGGCTGATACTCCCTATGGCCTCGGGAATATCCGGCAACACGCCGCCGATCAGCAAGCCGGCCACGGCGCCAAGGGGGCCACCCAAGAGGCCGCCGGCTGTGGCCAGCAGCCCACTCAGAGCGGCGTTGCCGTATTTCTGGGCCATGGTCAGGATCTCCCCGTCCACCGCCTGGCTCTGGATCAGCTTGCCGGCATCGGCATTGCTCAGGCCACCCAGCCGCGCTGCGGTCTTGGGATGCAACCCGGCAGAGTTGAAGGTGTAACCGGGTTGGCCTGTCACTGCAACCCCGGCCGACGCCAAGCCGCCCCCCAGGGAGTGGCCCACTATGGTGAAGTCGTCCCCCAGGGCCCGTTTGGTGAGCTTGGCCAGGTCCATGGCCTGGTTGTATTGGCCGGTTTCCTTGCCCATGCCCTGGGCGAAGTTGGTGGCCCAGTCCTTTTTACCGGTCACGGCGTTGTTGGTGCCCCTGTAGGTGAGCATCACTTCGCCGTTGATTTGCGACTCGAACAGGGCGGCGCCGAAGCCGCTGTCCGGATCGGAGAAGTTGGCGCCGGCCATGCCGGGCACATCGCTGCCTTCCAGCAGCGTCAGGCCCACCGGCGGCGTCGGCAGTTCGGCCAGGGCGCCCCGGCGGAACTCGTCAACCCGGTAAACATACTGGGCCGCTTCGGCCCGCAGGATATTGTCGTTGTTAAAGGCCAGGCGGGCATTGGCGGCGGCGGCTTCTGGGATACCGGCCGTCTGATCGATAAGGCCAAGCCTTGCCTGGTAGCGCTGTTGGCGGGCGGCCACGGGGTCCAAGGCGGCCAGGGCCTCGGCGTTGTCACCCAACCGGGCCAAGGGCGCAGCGGCAGCGGCGCTGCTGGGGCCGGCCTGCTGCTGGCGGGGGGCATCCTGGCTGTCGGCCTCCGCCGAGGACAGGGCGCTGGCACCGGCTATGCCAGGTTCGTTCCAGGGATTGGGCAGTTGCCATACCTTCAGATCGCCCCTGACCAGCTTGCTTACCAGCCTGGCCCTGACATCCCCCTGGCCCCCAAGACCCAGTTCAGTGCCAAGGTCGCCAAGATCGGTTAGGTCGTCTAGAAACTGGGCGGCCGGGCCTGGGCTGTCCAGCCAGATCAGTTGCCAGGTGTCGAGGGCGTCGGGGCGGGGCAATCCCTGGCTGCACAGGTAGCTGCGCCCCCAACGGTCTTCCAGTAACCAACCATGCTCTGTCCTGGTTGCCATCCTTGCCTTCCCCACTGTCATTATCGTTATGGGTCAAAAATTGACCTGGACAGTCTGGCAAGAGGTGGCCTGGGCCGTCAATGGCCAAGGCCCTAGGCAAAGGGCTGGCCAAAAAGGGTAATTCGCCTTAAGGCAATATTGATCAAGAAGCTGTTTTACAAGGATAAGCAGGTCAAAAAATGGTGAAAGCCGCCATCGCGCAAAGGTTTGCGTGGCCTGGGTCCGAGGGGCTTTCCCGCCGCCAGCGGCGGCGCAATTAACACTAAAGTACTAAACCCTCTTTCTCTATCGGTCCCTAGGATGGAGGCAGGACTGGCTTGCTGCTTTCTGGGATGAAAGGCGCTGTGCAGGGCATGAGCCGATGCCGGCCCACACCGAGACATCATCCAAAGAGGGCAGCAAAAAATGATAACGAAGAAGGATATCCTACTGGCTCTGGCCTTATGGCTGGGGCTGGGCGCCGTGGCCTATGCCGGCAGCTGGAGTAAAAACCAAAGCCTGGGGGGCTTTAACAAGGTGCATATCTATACCCCGGACAGCCAGTCGAGCATCGGCGACGGCCGTGGCCTGCTGCTGGTATTGCATGGCTGCACCCAGGCCATCGACGCTTATCTGACCGCCAACCTTGAAGACGCCGCCGAGGAGTTTGGCCTGGTGATCGCCGTGCCGGACGCAATGAACAAGGCCGGCTTTAGCTGCTGGTCTTACTGGAGCGGCACCAAATCCCGCAGCAGCGGCGACTATAAAAACCTCATAAACCTGGCCCAGGCCCTGGTGGCGGATACCAGCCGCCATATCGATGCCAACCAGGTTTATATCGCCGGGCTGTCGTCTGGGGCCAGCTTTGCCAATACCACCGCCTGCCTGGCGCCAGACGTTTTTGCCGGCATGGGCATCAGCGCCGGGCCCAGCATCGGCACCAGCTCCAGCGGCGCCCTTGGCCCCTGTGAAAGCGCCGATGTGGCCAGCCGCTGTAGCCAATACGCCGGCAGCTACCAAAGCTATCTTGGCAGCCAAATCGCCTCCATCGCCCAAGGGGATAGCGATAGCACCGTCAACCTCTGTTACAACAGCCAAAACGCCGAGGGCATGGCGGCCCTTTATGGGGTCAGCCCCTTGCCGGGCAGCACCCTTATCAGCGAAGGCAGCGGCCACAGCGCCGAACAAAGCCTGTGGCGAGACGGGCGGGTATCCATGCTGTGGTTCAACAATGTCGACCACGCTTGGTCTGGCGGCGAGGGTGCCAGCGGCAGTTACATCAACGGCGCCAGCATCAACTACGCCCGCTATCTTGGCCGCTACTTTATGGAGAACAACAAAAGGGTCAGCCGCAACCAGGGGCCGGTGCTGAGTAACGTGGCGCTGGGGGTCAATGGTGATCGCATCCTGGTCACCGGCAAGGCGGTGGATGCTGAGGGCAGCGTGGCGGCCGTCAGCGCCCGCTTTGTGGCCAGCAATGGCAGCGAGCAATCTGCTAGTGCCACGGTAGCGGCCGATGGCAGCTTTAGCCTGCAAAGCCCGGCCCTTGCCAATGACCTTTACCAGGTGGCGGTGCTCGCCACCGACGACGAAGGCCTGGACGGCAACCTCTACCAAGGCAGCGCCAGGGTAGGGCCGGCGCCACCGGCCAGCGCCCCGGTGCTGTCCAACCTCAATGTGGCGGTAAGCGGCCAATGCGCCCTGGTGACCGGTACCGTGGTGGATGTGAATGAGGATTTGAGCGCCGTTACCCTGGCCTTTGCTGGCGCCACCCAAAATGCTGATATCAGCGCCAGCCAATTTAGCGGCCAGCGCTGCAACCTGCCGGGAGGCAGCAACAGCGTTACCGTCACCGCCACCGACGCCGGGGGCTTGAGTACCAGCCAGGTACTGGATTTTGCAATCGACGCCGGCCAAACCGCTACCCTTGACGGCCACATCAGCGCCGGGCGCCTCGACTACACCAATTACGCCAATTGTTACCTCGAATACGGCACGGCGAGCTTTACCCTGCGTGAGGTGACCAGCGGCGAGCAGTGCCGCTGGCAGGACGATGACGCCAGTTGCCAGGGGCCGGTGCAGGCCTGCTCTGGCAGCAGCACGCCGCCCCCAGATGAAGGGGACGGCGATTGCCAAACCTTTACCACCAATAACTACAGCCAGAAGGTGGCGGGCCGCGCCTACAGCACCGGCAACCCCCTGGCGCCGGACTACTTTGCCACCGGCAGCGACCAGCCCATGGCCGGCTCTACCTGGGGGGTAAACACCCTGCATTCAGACGACGGCCAGAGCTGGTACCTGGGCAGCTGCGACTAAGGGCCATCCGCTGCTACGACCTCTTGTGGCGCCGGGGCGGCTATCTTTGCCTTAGCGTCCCCTTAAAAAAAGGCGTCTTTATGAAACCCGTACTGCGTTGGGCCATTCCCCTTAGCTGTGGCGGTAATCTGTTGGCGGTAGGCAGCTCCTGGAGTCTTTACCTGTACCGGGGCCCCGGGCCCCTGGTACTGCTGGCGGGGGCCTTGTTGGCCGCCCTTGCCACTGTGTTGTCATTGCACCTGGCGCCGCCGGGGCTGGCCTGGAAGCCCAGCCTGGTGGCGGGCGGCGTAATGGGAAGCCTGGTGGCCTACCTGTTCGGCGGCCTGCTGCTGGTGTTGTAAGGCGCTGGCCATAAAAAAAGCCGCCCTAGGGCGGCTTTTTTCGTTGCAACGGGGTTAGACGTTGAAGCGGAAGTGGATCACGTCGCCGTCTTTGACGATGTATTCCTTGCCTTCCAGGCGCCATTTACCGGCTTCTTTGGCTCCTTGTTCGCCGTTGTTGGCGACAAAGTCCTCGTAGCCCACCACTTCGGCGCGGATAAAGCCCTTTTCGAAGTCGGTGTGGATCTTACCGGCCGCCTGGGGGGCGGTGGAGTTGACCTTGATGGTCCAGGCCCGCACTTCTTTGACACCGGCGGTGAAGTAGGTGTGCAGGTTCAAAAGCTCGTAGCCGGCGCGAATCACCCGGTTCAGGCCCGGCTCGTCCAGGCCCAGCTCTTCCATAAAGGCTTGGCGGTCTTCGTCGTCCAGCTCGGCGATGTCAGACTCAACGGCGGCGCACACCGGCACCACTATGGCGTCTTCGTCGGCGGCGATGGCCCGTACCTTATCCAGATAAGGGTTGTTCTCAAAGCCGTCTTCATTGACGTTGGCAATGTACATGGTGGGCTTGCCGGTCAGGTAGTTCTGGTAGCCGATGGCGGCCTTTTCTTCGGCGCTCAGGCCGAAGGAGCGCAGCATCTTACCGGCTTCCAGGTGCGGCTGAATTTTCAGCAGCACGTCCTGCTCGGCCTTGGCTTCCTTGTCGCCGCCCTTGGCCTTTTTCTGTACCCGGGTCAGGGCGCGGTCTACTGCTTCCATGTCCGCCAGCACCAGTTCGGTGTTGATGACGTCGATGTCTTCGGCCGGGTTTACCTTGCCGGCCACGTGGATGATGTTGTCGTTTTCGAAGCAACGTACCACGTGGGCAATGGCGTCGGTTTCACGGATGTTGGCCAGGAACTTGTTACCCAGGCCTTCACCTTTGGAGGCACCTTCCACCAGGCCGGCGATGTCCACAAACTCCATGGTGGTGGGCAGTACCCGCTGGGGGTTGACGATCTCGGCCAGCTTGTTCAGGCGGATATCCGGAACCGGAACCACACCCGTGTTGGGTTCAATGGTGCAAAAGGGGAAGTTGGCGGCTTCGATGCCGGCCTTGGTCAGCGCATTGAACAGGGTGGATTTGCCGACGTTGGGCAGGCCCACAATGCCACATTTGAATCCCATGGAGTCTTCCTCGAAAATTTAGGCCTTAAAGGCGTGAAGCCGGTTCTGGGCTGCGGTAATACCGCTGTCGAACAGAATGTCGGTGGCCCGGATGGCTTCGTCTATGGCTGCGTTGATCTGCTCTTGCTCGGCGGCCGGAGCCTTGCCCAGCACATAACCGGTGACCTTGTTGCGGTCTCCCGGGTGGCCGATACCGATACGCAACCGGTGGAAATTCGGGTTGTTGCCCATCTTGGCCATGATGTCTTTCAGGCCGTTATGGCCGCCATGGCCTCCGCCTTGCTTGAAGCGGGCTACCCCGGGAGGCAGGTCCATCTCGTCGTGGGCCACCAGTATGCTCTCTACCGGAATACGGTAAAAGTTGGCCAAAGCGCCGACGGCTTTGCCAGAGAGGTTCATGTACGTGGTGGGGACCAGCAAACGCACATCCTTGCCCTTGATTTGAATGCGGGCAGTGAAGGCGGAGAATTTGCTTTCCAGGGTCAGGGATTGCCGGTGAAGGCGGGCCAGCTCCTCGATATACCAGGCGCCGGCATTATGGCGGGTTTGGGCGTATTCGGGGCCTGGATTACCCAGGCCCACAAGCAGTTGAATATCGCTCACGCTTTACTCAGCAGCTTCACCTTCAGCTTCTTCGCTGACGCCGCCTTTAGGAGCGTTCAGGGAGAATACGGCTTGGTTGTGGTCTTCGCCTTTAGCCAGCTCAACCAGGGCAACACCTTTAGGTACGGCCAGGTCGGTCAGGTGCAGGGTAGCGCCTACTTCCAGACCGGCTACGTTCACTTCGATGAACTCAGGCAGGTCTTTGGGCAGACAGGTGATTTCCACTTCGGAAGCCAGACGGGCAACTACGCCGCCTTTCTTGGTAGCAGCTTCTTCACCAACGAAGTGCAGGGGCACTTTGGTGACCACTTTGTGGGAAGCGTCTACGCGCAGGAAGTCGATGTGGGTGACTTTCGGCTTATAGGGGTGGCGCTGCATGTCCTTAACCAGAACTTCGGTTTTGGCACCGGCGATGTTCAGGGTCAGGATGTGGGTGTAGAAACCTTCTTCGGCCTGGGCTTCGATCACTTTGTTGTGATCCAGGGCGATGGAGACCGGCTCTTTGTCAGCACCGTAAACGATAGCAGGTACTTTTTCCTCACGACGCAGGCGGCGGCTCGCACCTTTCCCCAGGTCAGTACGGAGTTCTGCTTCAAAAATATAAGACATGGTATTACTCCAAAAATAAGTAAGTTATCGGCTTCCCGCGACCAAGAAACCGATCGATCCTCCTGCCGGGTCCGGCAAGGGGCGCGCTAGTTTAACAAAGCACCAGCCCCGCCACAACAGGCCCCTGGCTGCCAAAAACAGGGGGTTGTGATAGTGTCGGGGCGGCTTTTGATAAGGAGATGACAAGATGGGACTCTTTTCCGGTTTACTGGGCATGGGCTCAGAGGTGAGCAGCGAGAAGCTGGACGCCACCCTGGGGCCGCTATTGGCCGACGGCGAACAGATAGACAAGGCCTACCAGCTGATCCGCGACCTGTTCGTGTTCACCAACAAGCGCATCATCCTGGTGGACAAACAGGGCCTGACCGGCAAAAAGCAATTTGTGCTGTCGGTGCCCTACAACAAGGTCACCAAATACGCCCTGGAAACCGCCGGCCACTTCGACCTGGACGCCGAAATCAAGCTGTGGGTGGGCTCGGAGCCCGAACCCATCAGCCGCGAGCTGGGCAAGGGCAATGACGTCAGGGAGCTGTACCGCACCCTGTCCAACCACCTGCTTTAAAGCAGGGTACCTATCACCGCCGCCAGGGCCAGCAGCAGCGCCACCCAGATGGCAAAGGCGCGCAGGCTGGCCTTGCGCACCTTTTCTTCCTGCCACCAGTGGCGAGGGCCAAGGCCTTGCAATAAAAAGGTGCCCACCCCGGCCAGGTTGATACACACCAGGTTGGTAAACACCAAGAGCCCGGCCCTGGCCGCCAGGGCCAGCTCGCCGCTGCCCAGCAGCAAACCGGCGGTGACCAAAGGCGGCATCAGCGCCACCGCCACCATAACGCCGATAACGGCGCCGGCCTGGCCGGCGGTAAAGGCCAGGGTGCCGGCGGCCCCGGCGCATAGGGCCAACACCAGGTCCGACAGGGCCACCTGGGTGCGCCCGGCAATGGCCGGTATGGCCGGGTCCACCTTGATGGCAAAGCCGATGGCCCCGGCCAGTAAAAAGCCCAGGCCAAGGCCGGCGGCATTGCACCACAGGGCTTTTTTACCCAATTTGATATCCCCCAGGGTGGTGGCCAGGCTCAGGGCGATATTGGGCATCAGCAGCGGGGCTATCACCATGGCGCCGATGATGATGGCGATGTCGTCCCGCAACAGGCCCACCGCCGCCACCAGGGCCGACAGCAGCACCATCAGCAGGTAATTGCGGCCCAGCTTGGTGCCGCTTAACGCCTCTTCGTAGAGTTCGTCCCGGCTGACCCGGTTGGCGGCCTTCTTTTCTTCTTCCAGCTCGGCCTTGGGGGCCTGGTCCTCTTCTTCGGGGTGGGGCAGGGCCGCTTCCACCGGCACCAGGATCACTTTGAAGCTGTCCTGGTCGGCAAAGGCGCTGCTGAAGGCGTCCATCAGCGGCTCGGCCTGTTCGGCGTTTAGCAGCAGGTTGGTGAGCAGCAGGCCGTCTTCCCGTTCCTGCCAGCAATCCCTGACCTTGCGCTCGTCCAAAATGGCTTGCACTTTGTCCTTATTGTCCTGGGCTACCACCAGGGTCATCAGCCTTAGGGCCATGGCGGGACACTCCTTGTTGGGGGCTGGTGCCGGGCCTGCTAGGGCGGCCGACACCCTGTCATATCTAGTTACTTTTCATAATGAAAACAACTATGTTGTTTGCAGTATCCGGCTGTTACCTTGAGCCGAACGCCTGCAACGTCTTTAACAAAGGTGGATAAGAAGATGAAGAAGTCCTTGCTGCTGCTCAGCCTGACCAGCCTGGGCCTGGCTGCCGAACCGGCCTGGGTGGATACCTCCAACCAATACGCCGCCCCGGTGCTGGAACAGATGGCTAAATACAGCCCCGAGATGGGCTCCTACCTGGGGCTGGAAGCCTACGACGGCAAGACCCTGGATCTGTCCAAAGGGGTGTATGAACGCTCCCAGAAAGACAGCGCCGCCATCTTGGCCAAGCTCAAGGCCGAGCTTGCCAAGGAAAAGGACCCCAGGGTTCAGCAGGACCTTGGCATCATGATCGCTACCGTCGACCGGGGCCTGGCCTCGTCCAAGCTGGAACACGACCAGCTGCTGCCCTTTTACAATGTCGGCGAAACCCTGTTCCAGGGCCTGCAAAGCCTGCTGGACGAGCGCAACAGCGATGCGCGCAAGGCCAAGGCCGTTGAGCGCCTGAAAAGCTACGCGGGCCTCAGTGGTAAGCCCAGCCTGGTGGCAGAGGCCCGTGCCCGCACCGAAGAGCGCCTCAAGGTCAAAGGCCTTATCGGCCCCTACCAGCGGGAAGTGGAGCAGGGCCTGGCCAACACCCAGCGCTACCTGCAAGGCATCAAGCAGCTCTTTGAAGCCAACAAGCTTGAAGGTTGGCAGCCTGCCTTTGACAAGCTGTCCGGCGAACTGACCGACTACGACGCCTGGGTAAAAACCACCCTGCTACCCCACGCCCGTGACAGCCACGTGCTGCCAGAAGCCCTTTACGCCAACGCCCTGAAAAACTACGGGGTGAACATGGCGCCGAGGGAACTGATGGAGCGGGCGCTGTTTGGCTATGCCGAGATCCGTGACGAGATGCAGTCCCTGGCCGGCCGTATCGCCAAGGAACAAGGCTTTAAGAGCAGCGACTACCGGGACGTGATCCGTGAGCTGAAAAAACGCCAGCTCATCGGCCCCGCTATCCTGCCTTTCTACGAGAAGCGCCTGGCCAGCATCGAACAGATGGTGCGTGACCATAACATCGTCACCCTGCCCAGCCGCGAAGCCAATATCCGCCTGGCCTCCGAGGCCGAGTCGGCGGCCCAGCCGGCTCCCCACATGAACCCGCCGCGCCTGATTGGCAACAAGGGGGAATACGGCGAGTTTGTGCTGCCCCTTAACAACCCCAATGCCGGCGGCAAGCTGCAGGACGACTTTACCAACGAGTCCTTCGCCTGGACCCTGACCATTCACGAAGCCCGCCCCGGCCACGAACTGCAATTTTCCAAGATGGTAGAAAGCGGTGTGTCCCAGGCCAGGGCCATCTTCGCCTTCAACAGCGCCAACGTCGAAGGCTGGGCCCTGTACTCCGAAGCCATCATGAAGCAGTACCTGCCCCTGGACGGCCAGCTGTTCTCCTTGCAGGCCCGCCTGCAACGGGCGGCCCGCGCCTTCCTCGACCCCATGCTGAACCTGGGCATGATAAGCCCGGACGACGCCAAGAAAGTGCTGATGGACGACGTGGTGCTGTCCGAACCTTTCGCCACCCAGGAAGTGGACCGCTACACCTTCCGCGCCCCGGGCCAGGCCACCAGCTACTACTACGGCTACATGGCCCTGCGGGAGCTGCGCACCAAGGTCGAACTCAAGCTCAAGGACAAGTTTGACCAGCAAGCCTTCCACGACTTTATCCTGGCCCAGGGCCTGCTGCCGCCAGAGCTGCTGGAAAAGGCGGTGATGGCCGACTTCGTGCCCAAATACCGCTAAGGCGCCCCCAAGACCCAAAGCCCGGCCATGCCGGGCTTTTTTGTTGCCAACCGGGCCAGGTTGGCCAAAAGAAAGGCCATGGCGTAAACCTAAACCAAGGCAAAACCCGGCTGGTTCAGGCGGGCTTACGTTTTGGTACCAGGAGTCGCCGTTATGGACCTCTCTACCTTTAAAAGCACCATGCTCGATGCCGGCCAAAGCGCCGCCGACGCCTTGATGATGCCAAGCACCTATGCGCAGTTGGCGCTGGTGCTGGTGGTGTTTGCCATCAGTTTTCTGCTGGCCCGGCGCCTGAGGCACTATCTGCCCCTTTTTGCCGAACTGCCCACCGAGGCCAAGGCCAACCCCCTGCGCCGCCTCACCGGCAAGGTGGGCAACCTGTTCTTCCCCCTGCTGGCGATCCTGGCCCTCAGCGTTTTTGTGGAAATCAGCGCCCAGCTGCTGGGCCAGTCCTGGCTGGTGCGCACCGCCCTGCTGGTGGCCATGCTGCTGGTGTTCAACGCCATCATCCGTGACCACGTGCGCAGCGACTTTATCGCCTTCGTGTTTCGCTGGGTGGGGCTGCCGCTGCTGTTCTTGCACCTGGTGGACGGCCTTGGCCCCCTTATCGAGATCCTCGACGCCATCTCGGTAACCATCGGCAATATCCAGGTGTCCGCCTACGGCATAGTGCGGGTGCTGCTGTTCGGGTCGGTGCTGTTCTGGCTGGGGCGCCTGTCCAACAGTACCGGCCAGGAGATCATCCGCCGCCAGGAAAAACTGGATTTTCGCACCAAGGAAGTGGCCGCCAAGCTGCTGGAAGTGGCCATCTTCCTGGTGATCTTCCTGCTGCTGTTGCAGGTGATGGGCATCAACCTCACCGCCCTGGCGGTATTCGGCGGCGCCCTGGGTGTGGGTCTGGGCTTTGGCCTGCAGGCCATCGCCTCCAACTTTATCTCCGGCATCATCATCCTGCTGGACCGCTCGGTATCGGTGGACGACTACATCGAACTGGCGGACGGGCGCACCGGCATAGTGCGGGAACTGAGCCTGCGCTCCACCACCCTGGAAACCTTCGACGGCAAAGACATCATGGTGCCCAACGAAAAGTTCGTCACCGAAACCTTCACCAACTGGACCCACAAGAACCAAAAGCAGCGCTACCGGGTGGACTTTTCCGTGGCCTACCGCACCGACGTGCGCAAGCTGGTGGAAGTCATAAAAGAGGTGGTGGCCTCCCATCCCAAGGTGCTGAGCGGCGAGGAACTGCCCATAGAAGAAAGGCCCGACTGCGAAATCGACAGCTTCGGCGATTCAGGCATCAACATGTTCGTGGAGTTCTGGATGTACGGCATAGACGACGGCAAGAACAGGGTAGGGGGGGATCTGCTGCTGATGATCCTCGAAGCCATGCACGAGCACGGCTTTGAAATCCCCTTCCCGCAGCGGGAGGTCAGGGTGCTCAACGAAGGCTTTGGCAAACCCTAGCTTTTGTGTTGCTTTGGTGGCGCGGTGGCGGTTGTCGCTGGGCTGCTTTGTCTATCGGCATTGGGTTATTTACCGAATAGTGTCAGTGGGTTAGTCTGAGGTTTCAGTCGCAGCTCTGCCGAGATTGGTTTTCAATAGACCTGCGACTATGGACGGTTTAGTTGATGACAAGGATGCTATCAGCGGTTTGGGAGCTGTAACCCACGGGCGGTAGCGTGTCTCGAATGTGCCCAGCGGGCACTGGCTTTTGTTGGCGGGGGGCGCCCCGCAGCGCGGTACTTTTGGGGGCAAAAGTACCCAAAACCCTGCCCCACGCTACGCTTCTCCTTCGCCTCTGGTCGTTCTCAGGCCACCGGTTCGTACGCGCTCCCGGCACGTACTCACCTGCCTCGACGTCTTGTCTCGGCTGGCCTTTCACTCCCTACGGCTCAGCGCTGCGCTTAACGGGGCGGAAGAGCCTTGTACCAGCAGGTCAGGCTGCCAACTGATTGGTCGGCTGCTCCGTTCAGGTTTTTGGATGGGCATACAGTATATCCAGGCGCACTATGGATATTTGGCACCTTTATTACGGATGCCAGGCTCGCTTATTCCAGCAGTTACTAGCTAAGATACTGATTAATTTTGATTTTTCAGGTAGTCCGACTTCATGATAAGAAGCCGGTCCGATCAGCAAAAGAAGCCGGCTCGTTTTCACGCAGGGTGATTGATGGGGTCGCAGATATCACCAAGGAAGTCAGGTGGTTAACATCACTCTTTCCAGTGGTTTGATGAGTGAAAGCGAGCCGGCTTCATAACTATTGTTATACGCAATCAAACTATGGAGTATTAAATGGACGTATGGGAAATTGATAAGCTGGCATTGTTTATTGCGTTTGTAATTCCCGGCTTCATTAGCATAAAAGCGTATCAACTTGCTTTCCCCGGAACGGAGCGGGCAACTTCTGACCAGCTTGTAGATGCCATAGCCTACAGCTCTATTAACTATGCATTGCTAATTTTCCCAATAATTTCTATTGAGTCCGGAACTCTCAAGGAAACATGTAGATTCCTATACTATCTGTTCTATATTTTTGTTCTATTTATCGCCCCCATTATTTGGGTTCTTATCTGGAAATACCTCAGAACACGTGATTTCTTTCAGCGTAACGCACCGCACCCAACGGCAAAACCGTGGGATTATGTATTTGCACAGCGAAAACCCTACTGGGTTAAAGTTACGCTGAAAGATGGCACTATCATAGCCGGTAGATACGCTGATAAATCTTTTGCATCGAGTGCTCCCGCACCAGAGCAAATTTACTTAGAAGAAACGTGGGTGCTTAATGATAAAGGCGGTTTTGAACGGGCCAAAAACAATACGGCAGGGGTAATAATTCTGTCGAGTGAAATATCCCATATCGAGCTTAGAAGCTAAAAGGAGGCTTTATGTCTAACGATAAAAAACCAATCAATGAAGGCTATATCCCCCAAAAAATTGAAAAAGGGTATCAACCAGCCAAACCAACACCACAACCCACTGGTGATCCAAAACCTCAAGGGGGTTACATTCCAACTACTAGTGGTGGCGATAATCCTACTAATAATCCAACGCCACCTGGTGATGAGTAAGCGTATAACAAACCGCTCAAATTCGTTCCGGCCACAAAAAAAACGTGGCCTCCACCGGACTCGCTAACGCTCGCCGTTTAGCGGGGCGTTAGTGGCCGGTCTAGTGTGAAGAGATTTTCAAATTGATAGATGAATTTATAGATGCATATTCAGATGACCAGATCTATCTTGAAATGATAGAAAAACTGGTGGACGACCATCCCACAGAAAGCCTAGTACCGGATAGCATTATTCTTCATTTTGTCGTCTTTGGGTCGTAATGATGGTCGGCAGCATAGAAACCATGATTAAGAAATGGGCTAGGCCAGAAGGCATGATGAGTGATATTGCCGACTATCTCAAAAAGGGGCCGAACGAAGAAAAAATTGACGAACTTTATAAAGCAATAGAGCTGAGAGGTTTAAATCCTGAAAGGGAATGTTTTGAAGATTATTTGGCATGTAAGTACATCCGGAATGCCTACATACACGGCGAATGGAACGAAAGTCAACGAATTTATGTAGAGTCGCGGAATTTTCCATCTACCACTATGCAATTTTCACCTGAGCATTATGCGCGTATAAAAAAGTGCTATTACCACATACTAAACAAACTGGGCATGGCCAATGCACTCGAAAAATAAAGGACATCCATCTTCTGAGTATCCCAAAGTTCAGTTTTCGCATTGCATCGACAGTGCGGTATTAATCAGCCTTGAGGGTGTTTGCTTTGCTCTGATACCGTGTTTTGCTGTTAAAAATGCAAATTAGAGACGAGCGAGACTATCAGCGGGTGCTGAGGGTATATGAGCGTGGTGGTGAAGGGTGAGTTAAGCGGCTTTTATCGGTGGGCCGACCACGTGTCGTCGATGATGAGCTTTGGCGTAGGCACTTTGAGCCTGCTTGTGCCCAATCACAGAGCCACGGGAAAGCTGGTGTTGGCCAAGGGCGATAAGGAAGCTGTCGGCATCAAGACCTAAGCGTTCCAAAATGGCAGGGGTTTCTGTGGTGATGAAGCCGCGCTTGTCTTCTCGTTGTGCCCGACCCGTCCAATCCACCAACGCCAGGTAATCGGCCAGCGCAAAGGGGATGCCTTTGGGGCTGTCTTTAAACTGGGTGACAAAGGGTAGTAACGCGGGCTTAGTGTCGTCTTCAGTACTAAGCCTTGCTGACAGTGACACATCTGCTGAGGCTTCAGGGGTATCCACTATCTTGGCGCGAAGGGGGTTGAGGTCGACATAAGCCATGCAGGCCAGCAACCCCGCTTCATCCAAAATGGCTTGGGACCTAAAACGTGCCTCCCAAAACCGGCCTTTGCAGTGGTCTTCTTCATTGGCCCGACGGGCAATATGCTCGTTCAAGCAACGCATAAACCAGGACAGGTCACAGAGCCGCTGCCGCAACTTCTCGATATGT
>NZ_AMRI01000026.1 GCF_000299915.1 Gallaecimonas xiamenensis 3-C-1 | reverse complement strand
GCACTGGGCCTGCCTCGCAGGCCATGTCACTGACCTGGGCGGCCCCGTGCAAGTCCAGTCGGGGGAGCCACTACCAAAAGGCCAGCATCAGCTGGCCTTTTTCTTTTTCTGACTTTGATAAGTGAATTACCAAAGCACTGGGCCTGCCTCGCAGGCCATGTCACTGACCTGGGCGGCCCCGTGCAAGTCCAGTCGGGGGAGCCAGCAAAGGTTTATGCCAAAGCAAAGCAGCCCAATACGTAGAAGAGTGCGGTCTTCCCGTTCTATCGGCCAGGCCCGGCACCGATAGCCCCTGCGGCAAGCCAGCTGCCGCCACAAGGCCGCCTTCAAACCAGCAAAACCCCAATGGACCCACCGATGCCTGCTTCTTGCGGGCAAGCAAATTTCCTTCACAGACAACCACCTGCCGGAACATTAGCAAAAGCGCCCATTTGGCCTATCGCCAAAAGTCCGCCATTGAGGTTATTTTTTGTTCGAATGGCCTGTTTTTCCGGTATTATTGCCGGCCATTTGCGGGGCGGGGTTGGACGCAAGGAATGCGGCCTACTATGGTCAGAATCGCCACCCGCCCTTGTGGTCGTGGTTCATCTAAGGCGAGAGGACATAATAACGATGAAACTCAGCATCCGGCTGACAAGGATGGGCATAGCTGTCGCTGTACTCGTTTGGCTGGCCCTGTGCGCGGCCAGTTGGTTTAACAGTAGCCGCCTGGCCAATCAGGAAGCCCTGGAAGCCTGGACCTATGCCAAGAACTGGCTGGCAAGCCCCACCCCCCGGGTACCCCGCAACTGGCAGCAATGGCAACTGGACGACCAGCCTGCCGAGGCCCAACCGCACCAGGCCAGCCCAATGCTGGGCCCCCTGCTATCTTCCCTGTTGCCGCCGGCCAGCCTCAAACTCAACCAGGACGGCCACCGCCTGGCCCTGACCCTGGACAATTCCCCACTCCAGGCCAGCTTGCAATGGCAATGGCTGGCCTACCTGGTGCTGTTGGTGGTGGGCATCAATATCGCCCTGTGGCAGGGCCGCTGGCTGCGCCGCCAACTGGCCGAACAGAGCCTGACCCTCAATCGCCACCTGGACAGCCTGCAAGAAGCCGAAGAACTGCCCGATACCCTGACCCTGGAAGAATTCAACGGCACCCTGGCCGCCATAGGCGAGGCCAGGGCCAAATTGCTGCGCCAGGCCAGCGAGCAGCAAAAACTGGTCAGGGCCCTTAGCCTGCAGGTACTGACCGATCCCTTGACCGGCCTGCCCAACCGCCGCGCCTTCAACGACCAGCTGACCAAGGCCCTGGAAGCCCAGCTGCCCACCGGCCTGGTGCTGATAAGGGCCACCCCCCTAAAATCCATCAATGATGACGACGGCTACAGCGCCGGCGACGACTACCTCAAGGGCCTGGCCGAGATCCTCAAGCGCCAACACAAGGGCAAGTCTCAGATCAGGGCTTTTCGCCTGTCCGGCAGCGACTTTCTGGTGATGGTGCCCCAGGCCGAGCTGGCCATGCTCAGCCAGTTGGCCCAACACCTGATGGCCGAGCTGATGTCCCTGCGCACCCAGTCCCACGAACAGATGCCCGCCTACCTGGGGGCGGTGTTGGTGCGCCAAGGGCAGGTGGGAGCCGCCCTGGCCCAGGCCGACAACGCCCTGTCCCTGGCCATGGCCCAAGGCCAGCCCGGTTGGCACCTGGACACGGGGCAAGGTCAGCACAAGGAAATGGAGCAGCGTAGCCAGCAGCAATGGCGTGAACACCTGCAGTACCTGCTGAGCGACCAGGGCCTGACCCTGATGGCCCAGCCGGTGCAGGGCATCAACCGCAACCAGGTCCATTACACCGAGATCCTGGCTCGCTGCTACGACAAGGACGGCCGCCTGCTGCCCACTGCCTCGGTGATGGCCATGGCCGAGCGCCTTGGCCTTATCCAACAGCTGGACAAGCTGGTGATGGAAAAGACCCTGAAGGAACTGCTGGGCAAGCCCCTTGGCCAGTCCCTCTACGCCATCAACCTCAACGCCCTGACCGTGCAGGACCCCCACTTCGTGGTCTGGCTGGAACGGCGGCTCATTGCCCACCCGGAGCTGGCCCGCCACCTGGTGTTCGAGGTGCCCGAAGCGGGCCTGGTGCGGCAAATCGGCGCCAGCCAACGCTTTATCGAGCTTATCCATAAGATGGCTTGTCGCATCACCATAGAGCGCTTCGGCACCGGCCTTGGGGCCATCCGTTTCTTCAAGGCCCTCAAACCGGACTTTGTGAAGGTGGACGCCGCCCTGTCCCGCGCCATAGACCAGGACGCCGACGGCCAGTATTACCTGCGCATCCTGGTGGACATCGCCCACCGCCTGGGGGTCAAGGTGCTGGCCGAGAACGTCGAAAACGCCGAGGAACGCATGACCCTTACCGAGCTGCGCCTGGACGGCCTGCAAGGCTACTACCTGGCAAGGCCGGTGTTGTTCGGCCCCTCGGCCCTGACCATGAATACCTGAAAAAAGGCCGCCCCAAGGGCGGCTTTTTTAATCGGCAATGGCCGCCTTGGCCTTGGGCCGCTCCTGGCTCAGCAGCACGCCCCCCAGCACCAGCAAACAGGCCAGCCCCTGCCACAGCCCCAGCCGCTCTCCCAACAGTCCCATGGCCAGCAGCAGGGAAAACAGCGGGATCAGATTCACAAACACCGCCACCCGCGCCGCCGGCAGCCTGGCCATGGCAAAGTTATAAAGCCCGTAAGCCCCCAGGGTGACCCCCAGCCCCAGATACAGCATGGCCCCCAGGGCCGACGGGCTGAGCGTTGCCGGCAGCGGCGCCGTGGCCAGGGCCAAGGGCAGGAAGAACAAGGCGCCACTAAAGGCCTGGATGGCGGTCAGCCACAGGGGCGAGTAGCGGCCGGACAGGTGTTTTAAAGACAGGGAGTAAAAGGCGGCGCAGAGCATGGCGGCAAATTCCAAGGCGTTGCCAAGCAAGGCATTGGGGGCCTGGGCCGAGTTTTCAGCGGCGCCGCTCAGCCACAAGACCCCCAGCACTGCCAGGGCCAGCCCCAGCCAGAGCCTGGGGCTGGCCTTTTCCTTCAGAAAAAGCACGGCGCCACTGACGGTCAGCACCGGCAGCACCGCCGTGACCATGCCGGCCTGGCCGGCAGAGGTGTACAGCAACGCCTTGGCTTCAAACACGAAGTACAGGCAGGGCTCGGCCAGGGACATGGCCAACAACAGCCGCCAGTCGCCTTTTTGATACCTAGCCTTACCCCAGAAGCGGTAGCCAAGGGCCAAGGCCAGGGCGGCCACCCACATGCGGGCGCAGATCACCCACAAGGGGGAGACCTCTTCGAACAGCACTTTGAGCACCACAAAGGTGCTGGCCCACAGGGCCATGGCCACCACCAGGGCGACAACCGGCATAAAAACCCCACTGGTCCACTGTTGTTTAGGGGACCACAAACCACGATAATAACCCGTTGATTCTACTTTGGCCGAAGGGGACCTAGCCACCCATGGGCGATTATCTGCTGTTATTGATAGGCACGGTGCTGGTCAATAACTTCGTGCTGGTAAAATTTCTCGGACTCTGCCCCTTCATGGGGGTGTCAAACAAGCTGGAAAGCGCCATCGGCATGTCCCTGGCCACCACTTTCGTACTGACCCTGGCCTCCTTGTGCAGCTACCTGGTGAACACTTACCTGCTCGAACCTCTGGGCATAGGCTACCTGCGCACCCTGTCCTTTATCCTGGTGATAGCGGTGGTGGTGCAGTTCACCGAGATGGTGGTGCAAAAAACCAGCCCCCTGCTGTACCGGGTGCTGGGGATTTTCCTGCCCCTTATCACCACCAACTGCGCCGTGCTGGGTGTGGCGCTTTTGAACATCAACGAAAACCACAGCCTGATGCAGTCGCTGATTTACGGCTTCGGCGCCGCCGTGGGGTTTTCCCTGGTGCTTATCCTCTTTGCCGCCATGCGTGAACGCCTGGCCGCCGCCGATGTGCCCATGCCCTTCAAGGGCCCGGCCATCGCCATGATCACCGCCGGGCTCATGTCCCTGGCCTTTATGGGCTTTACCGGCCTCGTTAAGCTGTAACTATGACGATCCTTTACGCCATCCTTGCCCTTGCCGCCCTGGCCCTGGTTTTCGGGGTTGTGCTGGGCCTGGCCTCGGTCAAGTTCAAGGTCGAGGCCGACCCCGTGGTCGACCAGATAGACAATATCCTGCCCCAGACCCAGTGTGGCCAATGTGGCTACCCCGGTTGCCGCCCCTACGCCGAAGCCATTGCCGGCGGTGACGACATCAACAAGTGCCCCCCCGGCGGCCAGGCCACTATCGACAAGCTGGCCGACCTGTTGGGGGTAGAAGCCAAGCCCCTGGACGCCGCCCACGGCGCCGAGGACGTCAAGAAAGTCGCCTTTATCCGCGAAGACGAGTGTATCGGCTGCACCAAGTGCATCCAGGCCTGCCCGGTGGACGCCATCCTCGGCAGCGCCAAGCACATGCACACCGTGATCCAGGCCGAATGCACCGGTTGTGACCTGTGCGTCGAACCCTGCCCGGTGGACTGCATCGAGATGCGCCCGGTACAAACCACGGTCCAGAACTGGAAATGGCAGCTCAATGCCATTCCGGTCAAGCAGTTGGCGGCGGAGGAAAAGGCCTGATGTTGACCCTGTTCGAGCGCCTGACCTCCAACCAGGTTTTTGATTTCCATGGGGGTATCCACCCACCCGAGCACAAGAGCCTGTCCAACCACAGGCCCATAGGCCGCCTCAAGCCCGCCCCCGAACTGGTGGTGCCGCTGCGCCAGCATCTGGGGGAACTGGGTGAGCTGCTGGTCAAGGCCGGGGATACCGTACTCAAGGGCCAGCCCCTGTCCCGGCCCCTGTCGGTGATGGGGGTGCCTGTCCATGCTCCCACCTCGGGCACAGTACTGGCGGTGGAAAACCGCCCCCTGACCCACCCCTCTGGCCTTTGGGACATGGCGGTGGTTATCGAGCCCGACGGCCAGAACCAATGGGCCGACAAGCACCCGGTGGCCGACCCCTTCGAGGCTGACCCGGCAGTGCTGCTCAAGGCCCTCAAGAGCGCCGGCCTGGCCGGCATGGGGGGCGCCGGCTTCCCCACCACCGTCAAGCTGGCCTCCGGCCGCCCTATCGACGCCCTGGTGATCAACGCCGCCGAGTGCGAGCCCTACATCACCAGTGACGACTGCCTGCTGCGCGAAGAAGCCGACAGCGTTATCGGCGGCGCCCGGCTGATGGCCCGCATCGTCGGCGCCAAGCTGGTGGTGATCGGCATCGAAGACAACAAACCCGAGGCCATCTCCGCCATCGAAGCGGTGATAGAAAGCCTGGACGACGTCACCATGAAGGTGGTGCCCACCAAGTACCCGTCCGGGGCCGAACGCCAGCTTATCAAGCTGCTCACCGGCACCGAGGTGCCCGCCGGCGGCATTCCCGCAGACCTGGGGCTGGTGGTGCAGAACGTCGGTACCGCCTTTGCCGCCTACCGGGCCCTGGTCCACGGCGAGCCGCTGATTAAAAGGGTGGTCACCATCACCGGCCAGCAGGTGAAAAAGCCCGGCAACTACTGGCTGCCCATCGGCACCCCCATCAGCCATGCCCTGGCCGAATGCGGGTTTGAGGCCGACAAGCGCCAGCGCTTTATCGTCGGCGGCCCCATGATGGGCTTTACCCTCAACGACACCGCCGCTCCCGTCACCAAGACGGTGAACTGCCTGCTGCTGCCCAACAAGAAAGAGCTGCCCCTGCCGGGGCGGGAGATGAACTGCATCCGCTGCGGTGAATGCGCCAACGTCTGCCCTGCCGATCTGTTGCCCCAGCAGCTCTACTGGTATGCCAAGGCCAAGGACCAGGAAAAGCTCGACGAGTACAAGCTGTCCGCCTGTATCGAGTGCGGCGCCTGCGCCTTTGTCTGCCCTTCCCAGATCCCCCTGGTGCAGTACTACCGGGTGGCCAAGGCCGAAAGCCGGGCCGCCGCCGAGGAAAAACGCAAATCCGACAAGGCCCGGGAGCGCTTCGAGGCCCGCAAAGACCGTCTGGAGCGGGACAAGGCCGAACGGGAAGCCCGCCACCAGGAAGCCACTGAGCGGCGCAAGGCCGCCATGGCCGCCCGCAGCAGCGACCAGCCCAAGGACAATGACGCCGTGGCCGCTGCCCTGGCCAGGGTCAAGGCCCAGAAGGACGCTGCCGTCGCCAAGGCCCAGGAAGCCGCCGAGCAAGGGGCGCACCTGGATAAAGGGGAGCGGGTTCCGGACAACAGCGAAATGGCCAAGCTGCGCGAAGAGCGCAAGCGCCAAGCCAGGGAGAAAAAGGCCCAGCAGGAGGCCCAGCTGGAACCCCGGCAGGAGGCCCAGCTAGAGGCCCAGAAGGAAGATCAGCCGGACACCCCAACGCCTTCTCCGGCCCAGGCTGACAAAGCCTCGGCCGTGGCCGCCGCCATCGCCCGGGCCAAAGCCAAAAAGGCCGAAGCCGCTGGCGTCGCCGCAGCCGACAGCGAACAGGCCGCCGATCCGAAAAAAGCGGCCGTAGCCGCCGCCGTGGCCCGCGCCAAGGCCAAAAAGGCCGAAGCCACCGGCGCCGAGGCCAGTGCCCAGCCCCAGGCTGAGGCCGGCGAAGACGACGCTGCCGCCCGTAAAAAAGCGGCCGTAGCTGCCGCTGTGGCCCGCGCCAAGGCCAAAAAGGCCGACGCCACCGGCGAAGAGGCCAGTGCCCAGCCCCAGGCTGAAACCGCCGAAGACGACGCTGCCGCCCGTAAAAAAGCGGCCGTAGCCGCCGCTGTGGCCCGCGCCAAGGCCAAAAAAGCCGAAGCCGCTGGCGAAGAGGCCAGCCCCCAGCCCCAGGCCGAATCCGCCGAAGACGACGCTGCCGCCCGTAAAAAAGCCGCCGTAGCCGCCGCCGTGGCCCGCGCCAAGGACAAAAAAGCCGAAGCCGCTGGCGAAGAGGCCAGCCCCCAGCCCCAGGCCGAACCCCCCGAAGACGACGCCGCCGCCCGTAAAAAGGCCGCCGTAGCGGCCGCTGTTGCCCGCGCCAAGGCCAAGAAACAAGCTCAAGAAGGTCAGGACTGATGTTGATCGCCAGCTCTCCCCATACCCACAAGCGCCGCACCACGGGCCAGGTGATGCGCCTGGTGGCCTATGCCACCCTGCCCGGCGCTGCGGCCCTGGTTTATTTCTTCGGCTATGGCGTCCTTATCAACCTGGCCCTTTGCAGCCTGACCGCCCTTGTCACCGAGGCCCTGGTGCTGCTGCTAAGGGGCAAGAGCCTGTGGCAGCTGGCCGACAGCTCGGCGCTGCTGACCGCCATACTGCTGGCCCTGGCCCTGCCTCCCACGGCCCCCTGGTGGCTGCTGGTGATAGGTTCGGTGTTCGCCATACTGGTGGCCAAACAGCTCTATGGCGGCATAGGCCAGAACCTGTTCAACCCGGCCATGGCCGCCTACGTGCTGCTGCTGATTTCCTTCCCGGTGCAGATGACCAACTGGCTGCCCGCCAAGGGCCTGGCCAGCCACAGCCCCAGCTTCCAAGACAGCCTGAGCCTCACCTTCAGCGGCTACACCACAGACGGTTTTGCCGCCCACCAGCTCAGCCAGGGGGTGGACGGGGTAACCCAGGCTACCCCCCTCGATACCCTGAAAACCGACCTCAAGCAAGGCCTGACCGCTTCGGAGTCCATGACCAAGGCCCTTTTTGCCGACATCGGCGGCAAGGGCTGGAACTGGGTCAACCTGGGCTTTTTGCTGGGAGGGCTGTTCCTGCTGTGGCGCGGCATTATCGACTGGCAAATTCCCGGGGGCGTGCTGGGGGGCCTGCTGCTGGCGTCCTTGTTGGGCTTTATCCTGCACCCGGACGGCAACGGCTCGCCGCTTTTCCACCTCTTTAGCGGCGCCGCCATGTTCGGGGCCTTCTTTATCGCCACCGATCCGGTCACCGCCGCCACCTCCCCCAAGGGCCGGCTGATCTTCGGCCTGCTCATTGGCGTGCTGACCTACCTTATCCGGGTGTTCGGAGGCTATCCTGACGCCATCGCCTTTGCGGTGCTGCTGGCCAACATGACGGCGCCGCTGCTGGACAACTACACCAGGCCCAACAGCTTTGGGGAGGGCTCCAAGCCATGATGTTGCTCGCTGCCCGTAAAAACGGCCTGATCCTGGGGCTGTTTGCCCTGGCCTGTACCGCCCTGTTGGCCGGTACCCATGCCCTGACCCAGGATCGCATCGCCCAGCAAAAGGAAGCCCAGCGCCTGGGCATCCTCAACGCCATGATCCCCAAGGCCAGCCACGACAACGACTTGTACAGTGACTGCACCCTGGTCAGCTCCCAGCAATACCTGGGCAGCAGCGACCGCCAGCCCGCCTTCCGGGCCCGCCTGGCCGGCCAGCCGGTGGCGGTGGGCATCGAAACCGTGGCCCCGGACGGCTACAGCGGCGCCATCCACCTGATCGTCGGCCTGGCCTACCCCGAGGGCACAGTGCTGGGGGTCGAAGTCCTTGAACACAAGGAAACCCCCGGCCTGGGTGACAAGATAGAGCGGCGCAAGTCCAGTTGGCTGGACAGCTTTAACGGCAAGCGCCCCGGCGGTGAGAAAGACGCCGGCTGGGCGGTGAAAAAGGACGGCGGCCAGTTCGACCAGTTCACCGGTGCCACCATCACCCCCAGGGCCGTGGTCAAGGCGGTGGGCAACACGGTGCAATACTTCCAGCGCAACAAAGAAGCCCTCTTTGCCGCGCCCAGCCAGTGTGGAGGGGCCCAATGAGCCAGATGAAAGACATCGCCCGCCTGGGGCTTTGGGGTAACAACCCCGGCCTGGTGCAGCTGCTGGGCCTGTGCCCGCTGCTGGCGGTCACCAACACCCTTACCAACGCCCTTGGCCTGGGCCTGGCCACCCTGCTGGTGCTGGTGGCGTCCAACGCCACAGTGTCCCTGGTGCGCCGCCTGGTGCCCAAGGAGATCCGCATGGCGGTGTTCGTGATGATCATCGCCGCCTTCGTCACCGCCGTAGAACTGGTGATGACCGCCTTCGCCTACGGCCTCTACCAGTCCCTGGGCATCTTTATTCCCCTTATCGTCACCAACTGCGTGATCATGGGCCGGGCCGAGGCCTTTGCTTCCAAGAACAGCGTCGGCCTGGCCGCCTTTGACGGCCTGATGATGGGCCTGGGCTTTACCGCCGTGTTGGTGGTGCTGGGCGCCTTGCGGGAACTGATCGGCCAAGGCACCCTCTTTGACGGCGCCGAGCTGCTGCTGGGGGACTGGGCCCAAGGCCTTAGGGTGGAGGTGATGCACCTGGACGCCAAGTTCCTGGTGGCCCTGCTGCCGCCAGGCGCCTTTATCGGCATGGGCTTTCTTATCGCCCTGAAAAAAGTCATAGACCAGCAACGCGACAAGAAGAAGGTTGCCAGCCCCGTTGCCAAGGCGCAGCGGGTCCGGGTAACCACGACGGACTGATGAACCAGCAAAAACGTATCGAGATACTGACCCGGCTCAGGGACGAGAACCCCCACCCCACCACGGAGCTGCACTTTACCAGCCCCTTTGAACTGCTGGTGGCGGTGACCCTGTCGGCCCAGGCCACCGACGTGGGGGTCAACAAAGCCACCGCCAAGCTGTTTCCGGTGGCCAATACCCCCCAGGCCATCTGGGATCTGGGGGTGGACGGCCTCAAGGACTACATCAAGACCATTGGCCTCTTTAACGCCAAGGCCGAGAACGTCCACAAGATGTGCCGCATCCTCCTGGACCAGCACGGCGGCGAGGTACCAGAGAGCCGCGAGGCCCTCGAAGCCCTGCCCGGAGTGGGCCGCAAAACCGCCAACGTGGTGCTCAATACCGCCTTTGGCTGGCCCACCATCGCCGTGGACACCCATATCTTTAGGGTCTCCAACCGCACCAAGTTTGCCCCGGGCAAGGACGTGCGGGCGGTGGAAGACCGCCTGGAGAAGGTGGTGCCCAAGGAATTCAAGGTGGACGTGCACCACTGGCTGATTTTGCACGGCCGCTATACCTGTATCGCCCGTAAACCCCGCTGCGGATCCTGCATCATCGAGGATCTGTGTGAATTCAAAGACAAAACCGACATCTAACGAGGTAAGCCATGCGCCTTCTTCACACCATGCTCCGCGTCGGCGATCTGGACAAGTCCATCGCCTTCTACACCGACGTCCTCGGCATGAAGCTGCTTCGCCGGTCCGAGAACACCGAGTACAAATACACCCTGGCCTTCGTGGGCTACGGTGACGAGATTGACCACACCGTTATCGAACTCACCTACAACTGGGGCGTGGACAGCTACGACCTGGGCAATGCCTATGGCCATATCGCCATCGAAGCGGATGACATCTACGGCCTTTGCGAAGAGGTACGGGCCAAGGGCGGCAAGGTGACCCGTGAAGCGGGCCCGGTCAAAGGCGGCAGCACAGTGATCGCCTTCGTTGAAGATCCCGACGGCTACAAGATTGAGTTCATCGCCAAGAAAGACGCCGGCAAGGGCCTGGGCGAGTAAGCCCAAAACACAGATGCAAAAAAGGCGCCCTTGGGCGCCTTTTTTATTTTTGAACCTGTATCACCACCCGGCGGTTGAGGCTGCGCCCCTGCTCGGTGTTGTTGGAGGCGATATGGCGTTTCTCGCCGTAGCCGTCGGTGCTGATGCGGTCTTCTGACAGGCCCTTGCCCACCAGGTAGTCCTTGATGGCCCTGGCCCGCTTCTTGGACAGCTCTTCGTTGAGCCAACGGCCGCCGTAGGAGTCGGAGAAGGCCGCCACTTCCACCTTGGTGAAGCTGGGATCGTTGGCCAGGTACAGGCCCACCAGATCCAGGCGGCGCTGGGATTCGAGGGTCAGCTCGGAGCTGTTTTTCTTGTAGGTGAGCACCGAGAAGGCAATGTCTTCAAAATTGACCGGCAGCAGCCCACCCAGGCAGGACACGAAGGCTTCATAGCCTTGCTTGAAGTTGCCGGTAGACAGGGCCACCGACACCCTGTTACGGCCTAGGCGGTCCGGGTAGGTCAGGGTCGGCAGGCGGCCCGATTCCAGTTCGGCCAGGATATCCCAGGCCCTGTCGTCGTTCAGCTCCGCCGGGTAATGGGGGTAGACCGACAACTGCCCCAGAGGCTGGGCCTTGAGGCCGGGCTGCCAGGAGGGCGGCACGCTGGCCAGGTCGGCCTTGGTCTGCTGGCGGGGGCCGTCTTTGAGATCCAGGGCAAAACGCAGGTTTTCCTTGCGGCTGGCCTGGGCGCTGAACACCGCCACACCGTAGTTGGGGATCTTGTGCTCGAGGCGGCATTGCAGGGGGTTGGCCGCCGTCATCTGCCACTGGGACTGGCCCAGGCTGGCCGCATAATAGCGGGCCCCGGCATCGGCCGGCGTCGCCGACAAAGCCAGTAAGGCAGCAAAAACTGAGATATGAAACGACTTGGACATGGCATCCCCCTTCCTCAGCAACTGTGTCGGCGAGGGCTTTTCAAACTTTAGGGATTTGTCAGCTTTTGCCATAATGGGCCCCCAGCTCACAGCCAATACCTTCGATGTCAGAACTATTCAGCCAGCGCTTTCGCGGTTTCTACCCTGTGATAATCGACGTTGAAACCGCCGGTTTCAATGCCCAGACCGACGCGCTGCTGCAGATCGCCGCCACCTTGGTGGACATGGACAGCACCGGCCGCCTGGTGGTCAAGGAAACCGTCTTCCACAACGTACTGCCCTTCGAAGGGGCCAACCTGGAAGAGGCCGCCCTCAAGTTTACCGGCATCACCGACCCCTGGCACCCGCTGCGTTACGCCATCGACGAAAACGAGGCCTTGAAGGACATCTTCAAGGCGGTGCGCAAAGGCATGAAGGCCGCCGGCTGCCAGCGGGCCATACTGGTGGGCCACAACGCCGCCTTCGATCTGGGCTTTTTGAACGCCGTTATCGAAAGAACGGCGCAAAAACGCTCCCCTTTCCACCCCTTTGTCAGCTTTGACACCACCACCCTGGCGGCCCTGGCCCTGGGGCAAACGGTGCTGGCCAAGGCCTGCCCGGCGGCGGGCCTGGACTTTGACAACGCCGAAGCCCACGCCGCCGACTACGACGCCGAGCGCACCGCCCAGCTGTTTTGCCACATCGTTAACCGCTGGCAGGACCTGGGTGGCTGGCCCCTGCCCGCCCCGGCCGAAGATGCCGAATCTGCCCCCCAGGACCAAAGCCTGGCCCCCTAAGGGGCCATAAAGGTCGCTAAAAAGGCTTGGGCAAAGGCCGACTGGGCCACTTCGGCCCGGTCCGGCCTGTTGTGCCACCAAACCCCTTCGCTGTTGGCAAGGACGATAAAGCTCAGCTTCTGGTCCGGCACTTTCAGGTACAGGGCCGAATAGGCCTGCTCCCACCACCCCGAATGCCAGACAAGCCCGTGGCCCTGGTAGGGCTCGATAAACCAGCCAAGGCCGTAGGGGGCAGTTGTCCCCCCGGTTAGGGCCGTTGGCGTCATCATCAAAGCCAGCGACGCCTTGCTGATCAGCCGGCCCTCATCCAGGGCAATATCGAACCTGGCCAGATCCAGCGCCGTGGACACCACGCCCCCTGCCGCCCCATCCCCCTGGGCGCCCCTGGCATCGGCTCTGTGGGCCAGCCCCTTGTCGTCGATGCGATAGGGCTGGGCCTGGGCTGTGGCCAGGTCGGCCCGCAAAGGCAGATCCCGGTATTTGCGGGCCGACAGGGTCATGCCGGCTGGGGCAAAGACGTAGCGGGCCACCAGCTCGGAAAAGCGCTTATTGGTGACCGCCATCATCGGTCTGGAGGCCCAGGAATAGAGCACCGGGTTATAGGAAAAGCGGCGGCCGGGCTGGCCGGTGGCGGTGTGGGACAAGAGGTGGCGCAGGCTATGGCCCTTGGCTTGGCAATCAAGGCCCTTGGCCAGAACGCTGGGCTGGCGGCTAAAGTCGTCGCAAAAGCCCTGCCACTGGCTGTATTGGTCCAGGGGCCTGTCCAAATCCAGCTTGCCCTCCTCCACCAGTTTCAGCGCCACCACCGCCGACAGGGGTTTGGCCACGGAGGCGATGTCATAGGGGGTATCGGCGGCGGCAGGCACGGCCTGTTCCAGGTCGGCATAGCCAAGGCCGGTGGCCAGCAGCACCGTACCGTCCTTGACCACCGCCATGGACAGGCCCGGTATATGGGCGCTTTGGCGCAAGGCCTCAATCTTCGCCACAAAGTCGGCGATGGGGTAAGGGGCGCTGGCGGCGGGTGCGCCAACGGCAAGGGGCGCGGCCAGCAGCAGCGCCAGGGCTATCCAGGCTTTCATAAGGGCAATCCTTTTGTCTGTTCCTGGGGCACCAGTTGCCCCTGCGGCGTCTCCCGGGTGTCAGGGTCTATTGGCAAGCAAAAAGGGCCAGGTGGCCCTTTTCAGTCAGGAGGGCGCGGCTCAACCGGCCCCCTGCCCCGGCCAGTTGGTGAGCTTGCTGAGCTTGGCCAGCACGGCCCGGGCGGTACTGGCGGAAGACTGGGGGTTCTGGCCGGTGATCAGCAGGCCGTCGGTGACCACGAAGTCGTCCCAGTCGCCGCCGCAGAGGAAGTCGCCGCCCTTGGCCTTGAGGGCGTCTTCCAGCAGGAAGGGCACCACCTCGGTCAGCCCCACCGCCGCCTCTTCGGCGTTGGTAAAGCCGGTCACTTCCTTGCCGTCCACCACGCTTTGCCCCTTATCATCCACGGCGTTTAGCAGCACACAGGGACCATGGCAGACCGCCGCCACCGGCTTGCCGGCCTTGAGAAAGTCCTGGATAAGGCGGATGGAGTCGGGATCAATCACCAGATCCCAAAGGGGGCCATGGCCGCCGGGGTAAAAAAGGGCATCGTAGTCGGCGGCATTGATGCCCGCCAGGGGATAGGTGTTGGCCAGCTCGCCCTGGGCCTTGGAATCGCTCTTAAAGCGCTGGGTGTCTTCGGTTTGGCTGTCGGCGTCGTCACTCTTGGGGTCCAGGGGTGGCTGGCCGCCCTTGGGCGAGGCCAGGGTCACCTTATAGCCGTCGTCCACAAACACGTAATAGGGCGCGGCCAACTCTTCGAGCCAGAAGCCGGTCTTGTGGCCCGTATCCCCCAATTGGTCGTGCGAGGTGGTTACCATCAGAATGTGCATTGCATTCTCCTTATTGAAAAACCTTCCAAGCATAGTGTGCCCAGCCAGCATGGGATCAATGGGGCTTGATCTCAAGGCAACATTCTGAAACACTGCCGCCGTCCTGAAATTTTTAGGACCAGAAGAGGTGCGTTGACCAGGTAACCAGCAAGAGGGGCCCTTTCCCTAAGACAGCTGGCCAGGGGGTAAACGCCGAGATGCACGGCGCGGGGGCGCGCGGTGTCATCGGTCAGACAGGTTGAATCCTGTTGACTGTCACCTGATTTGGTGGAGCGCTTCTGGTACAAGCAGCCTTTCCTTTTTGACTGCCGGTCCCAGGCGCTCTCTTTGCTTGAATTCAAGGAGAGCTATGAACATCCCCGCTACCCGCGTCCTGAAATTTGGCGGCACCTCCGTCGCCGACTACCAAGCCCAAGGCCGTAGCGCCCAGCTGGTTGCCCAGCAGACCGAATCCCGCATCGTCGTGGTCAGTGCCGCCGCCGGCGTCACCAATGCCCTGGTGGGCCTGAGCCAAGCCATAGATCCCGAAGCCGCCGAGAACTTTCGCACCCTGATCCGCGATCGCCAGCAGCATTTCTTTGAGGCCCTTGGCGAGCCCGACGCCCTCAAGGCCAGCTACTGGACCCTGCTCGAAGAGCTGGACGCCTGCGGCCCTTGCCTTGGCCAGGAGCGCGATCGCCTGTTGTCTTTGGGGGAACGTTTTTCCAGCCTGTTTTTCGCCGAGCGCCTGCGCCAGCTGGGGCTGCCCGCCCTGCAACTGCCGGCCCGCTTCCTGATCGCCACCGACAGCCACTTTGGCCAGGGCGAACCGGACGTGGCCCGCACCCGCCAGCAGGTACAAATCGCCCTTAACGACCACCAGGGGGAGATCCTGGTAACCGAAGGCTTTGTGGGTGCCGACAGCGACGGCAACATCACCACCCTGGGCCGGGGCGGCTCGGATTACTCCGCCGCCCTGCTGGCCGAAGCGGCCGACGCCGACTGGGTGGAGATCTGGACCGACGTCAAAGGCCTCTACACCACAGATCCGCGCCTGGTGCCCAATGCCCAGCCCCTGGCGGAATTGTCCTTTGCCCAGGCGGCGGAACTGGCCACCTTCGGCGCCAAGGTGCTGCACCCCAAGACCCTGTGGCCGGCCATGCGCCGGGATATCCCGGTCTTTATCGGCTCCACCCTGGACGCCAGCGGCGGCACCGTTATCCGCCGGGAAGTGAGCGGCGAGCGCCGTTACGCGGCCCTGGCCCTGCGCAAAAACCAGACCCTGCTGAAGATCACCAGCCCCGAGATGCTCTACAGCTACGGCTTTTTGGCCCGGGCCTTCAGCCTGCTGGCCAAGCACCATATCTCGGTGGATCTGGTGACCACCTCCGAGATCTCCATCGCCCTGACCCTGGACGAGCGCGGCTCAGAGCAGGCCCTGTCCCTGCAGGTATTGGAAGAGCTCAAGGAACTGGGCAGCATTGAAGTGTCAGAAGGCCTGGCCCTGGTGGCCCTGGTGGGTGACAACCTCAATGCCACCCCGCAGATCGCCGCCGAGGTGTTCAACGCCTTGGGCGGTATCAATGTGCCCCTGATTTGCCATGGCGCCAGCCCTCACAACCTCTGCTTCCTGGTCGAAGACAAGGACGGCCCCTTGGCCATCCAACGACTGCACGCGCGGCTTTTTGAACAGCGCCAGGCCGTAGCCGCCTGATACGAAAAAACGCCCTCGGGGCGTTTTTTTTGGCTCAGTCCCACTTGTTGCGGGGCGGCTGGTAGTGGTCAAAACGGGCCAGCAGCGCCTGGGGATCGGACTCCACCACCAGCATGGCCTGGTGGCGCTGGTCCAAAAAGCCCTCGTCCACATAGCCGGTGGCCAACTCCAGCAGCGGCCGGTAGAAGCCCTTGACGTTCAACAGGCCGATGGGCTTGTGGTGGTAGCCGAGCATGGCCCAGGTCCAGACCTCGGCAAACTCTTCCAGGGTGCCGGCGCCACCGGGTAGGGCCACAAAGCCGTCCGCCAGCTGCGCCATCATCGCCTTGCGCTCGTGCATGTCCCGCACCACGTGCAGCTCGGTCAGGCCCCTGTGGCCCACTTCCTTGTCCAAAAGGGCCTGGGGAATAACCCCTATCACCCGGCCCCCAGCTCCTAGGCAGGCGTCCGCTACTGTGCCCATCAGCCCCACCCGGCCACCGCCGTAAACCAGGGTCTTACCCTGCTCGGCCAGCAGCTGGCCAAGGGCCCTGGCAGCATCGGCAAATTCACCCGAATGGCCCATTCTGGAGCCGCAAAAAACAGCCAGGCTTTGCATTGGAACTCCGGTTCAAAAAGTCGTCGCGATCCACTAGGTTAGAGCTAAGGTCTGCTATATGATGCAGCACCTTTTTGCGCCGGGAGGAAAGGATGCTTCCGCCCCGTTCCGGCCCCCTTACTTTATCAGGGAATCATCTATGAAGATTGGCATCCTGTCCCGCAAAGCAGACCTTTACTCGACCCGCCGCCTGGTGGAAGCCGCCGAGCAGCGCGGCCACGAGGTGCAGGTCCTTAACCATCTGCTTTGCTATATGAACATCGCTTCCCACAGGCCCAGCATTCATTACGGCGGTGTGGAACTGGAAAACCCCGATGCCATCATCCCCCGTATCGGCGCCTCTGTGACCTTTTACGGCACCGCCGTGGTGCGCCAGTTTGAAATGATGGGCGTGTACTGCGTCAACGAGTCTGTGGCCATTTCCCGCTCCCGCGACAAGCTGCGCAGCCTGCAGCTGCTGGCCCGTAAAGGCATAGGCCTGCCCATCACCGGTTTTGCCCACTCCACCAAGGCCACCGATGACTTGATTGAAATGGTCGGCGGCGCGCCGCTGGTGGTCAAACTGCTGGAAAGCACCCAGGGTAAAGGGGTGGTGCTGGCGGAAACCCGCAAGGCCGCCGAGAGTACCATCGAAGCCTTTAGAAGCCTGGGCGGCCGCTTTTTGGTGCAAGAATACATCCGTGAAGCCGGCGGCGCCGACATCCGCTGTATCGTGGTGGGTGACAAGGTGGTGGCGTCCATGCAGCGCCAGGCCAAGGAAGGGGAGTTTCGCTCCAACCTGCACCGTGGCGGCAGCGCCATTCCCATCAAGATCACCCCGGAAGAGCGCTCCACCGCCGTGCGCAGCGCCAAGATCATGGGCCTGGGGGTAGCGGGGGTTGACCTGCTGCGCTCCAACCACGGTCCCCTGGTGATGGAAGTGAACAGCTCCCCCGGCCTGGAAGGCATCGAAGCGGCCACCAAGGTGGACGTGGCCGGCGCCATCATCGAGTACATCGCCAAGAACGCCAAGCCCCACAGCAACAGGACCAAAGGAAAAGGCTGAGCATGAAGATCGGCGGCAAGGAGGTCCCGGCGGGCAGCCGGGTGGAATTGAAACTGCCCGTTCCGCCCCTCTATACCAATGCCGCCATGGACATGCCGGTGACGGTGATCCGGGGCAAGAAGGACGGCCCTCGCCTTTTTGTCAGCGCCGCCATCCACGGCGACGAGATCAACGGCGTGGAAATAGTGCGCCGCCTGCTGGCCAGCTCCTTTGTCAAACGCATCACCGGCACCCTGATCCTGGTGCCTGTGGTCAACGTTTACGGTTATGTGTCCAAGAGCCGCTACCTGCCGGACCGGCGCGATCTCAACCGCGCCTTCCCCGGCTCCGCCAAAGGCTCCATGACCGCCCGCCTGGCCCACACCTTTATGACCGAGATCGTGGCCAACGCCAGCCACGGTATCGATCTGCATACCGGCGCCAAGCACCGCACCAACCTGCCGCAGATCCGCACCTCCCTGAACGACGCCGAGGCCTTGGCCATGGCCAAGGCCTTTCGGGTGCCGGTTATCCTCAACGCCGAGCTGCGCGACGGCTCTTTGCGGGCCACCGCCGCCGAAAGCGGCTGCCCTGTGCTGCTCTACGAAGCCGGCGAGGCCCTGCGCTTTGACGAGTTCGCCATCCGCGCCGGCCTCAGGGGCATAGTCAACGTCATGCGCCACCTGGGCATGCTGCCGCCAATCAAGGCTCCCAGCCGCGCCATAGCACCGCAAATTTCCCAGGAAAGCCGCTGGGTAAGGGCCAACGGCTCCGGCATATTGCTGCCCACCAAGGCCATAGGCGACGCCGTCGCCAAAAACGAGGTGATGGCCCACATCACCGACCCCTTGGGCAGCAAGCCCATGGTGATCCACAGCCCGGTGGACGGCATCGTCATAGGCCAGGCCACCCTGCCCCTGGTCCACGAAGGGGAAGCCCTCTTTAACGTCGCCCACACCGAAAAGGCCGAGCAGGTGGAAGCCGCCCTGCCCCATTTCTATGACAATCTGGAAAGGTTGGATGAGAGTGATTTTGCGCCGCTGTGATGGCTCGTTTGCCCTGGCGGACGCTGTGGGGTGTTACTGGAAGCCGGGGTTGTCCCGGTTTTATTTTGTTTGTCTGGCTGGCGCCAGCTGAATAGCGTTGTTTCCTTTTAGTGTCCTGATTGACCTTTAAACGCCTTTATTCGCCGGGTCCCGGCCCGGCGGCCGGAATGGATTTCAATGGGTAATCACATCCTTTTTGCGTCCCGCTTTTTCGAATAATTCCTTTATATGCAGGGGGGCGCCCCTGCACGCGCCCTACTTTTGAGGCCAAAAGTAGGCAAAAGCCTAGCCCATGTTTCGCTTATCCTTCGCCTCTGGTCGTTCCCGTTGCACCGGTTCATACGCGTGTCCAGACGCGTATGAACCTGCCTCGACATCCCTGTCTCGGCTGCCCCTCCACTCCCGCCAGCTCAGCGCTTCACTTAACGGGCCCAAAAGCAGGCAGCTTCGATAAGCCATGGGGAGTGAAACCCTCACTGGCGGTTGTTTCCGGCTCGGCCATCCAGGCCTCGCGTTCAGGTGCGTGATGTCCTTACCTCCGGTCGCTTGCCGCTGACCGCTGCATACGCGGGTCCAACCGCGTATTCCGTTCGCTACCTCACCGGCCACCGATGTCCCGGCCTCGCGGCCTCGCGCCAGCTCTCGCCGATGCCTTTGAAATTAGACATGCTTGTTCTATATGACTTTGTGGAATATACACGTACACTTGCATATTCCACAAAGCACAGAACTCTATTATCCTCTTATTTTATCAACAATACTCTTTAGCTCCGGAATATCTATCATCCTATCCTCAATTATTTCCTTCGATAATAATCTCTCGTAGCTTTCCCTATCACATGGAGCGCCTTTTAATAATGGGTGAACAACATCTTTGCACTCGTTATTGGTAGTAGGCACTCTTCTATTCATAATTTTTAGTATAAGCCCCTCCAAGCAAGGAGTTGAAGGAACTAGTGTCACCCCTTCTTTTTCTGCATTTTGCACTTTACTCTTAGGCCAAGGAAGGTCTGTGTCTAAAAGTGCTAAACAGTAATTATGACCATTATGTCTTTTGGTACTAATCGCGTGATCTATAACATTGCTAGGCCCTTTCCCTTTTGCCGTTACAACTGAAATCTTATAATTTCCATTACTAAAATAAGTCTTCAGTAGTGATAGGAATGCTTTTTCAGAGAAGCCTTCTCCCACGAGTAACAATGTTTCTTTTATAAACCTTTTTCTTCTTTGAAAAGCCATTTTAACCTCACAGACTAAAGTCAGGAACGCCACCAAGAGCACCAGAAATATACTTAGAGTAAAGATTATCCTGACTTCTCAAACCTTGTACTTCGTCTAACCTCCAATTTTCGCTCGTGCCATTAACTTTCTCAACGAGATATACTTGGTGCTTTCGAAGTTCCTTCAGTACCTCTGGTGTATGACTAGTAAATATCAACTGAGCGTTTTTCTTATTCATGCTGCTACTCATAAATAACTGCATGATTTCAGAAACCATCATTGGGTGGAGTTCTGAGTCAAACTCGTCAACTATAGCCACTCCACCATGAGCCAATGCTAAGAGAACTGTCTGAAGATAGTAGTAGCACGCTTTAGTACCGCTAGACTCCATGTACATTGGAAGTTTGAAGTAAGTATCATCGCACTTGTGTATACCATAGGGAGTTTTAATTACCTCAACTTCACCTGTTCTTTTGTCGATATATTCCTCATCCTCAATCTCAATATCATCGATACCTAAATCCATCCTTATCAATAAGGACTTCATAGTATTAAACAGTTCGTTGTCTTCAAGGTAAGTTTCTGTAGCTTCTATAACATCTTCAAAACCGAAATCGTTTTTCCCATGAAATCCAATGTTGCTTTCAAAAGCATGGAAGAGATATGAAATAAATATACCCAGGGTATTCTCTTTTCTTAAAAGATAGGATATTGCAGAACTATTCTTAGGAATTGAGTCCAATTCTTGATTGTTTAATGAGAATGCATTACTTCTATTGGTTTTTATCTCATATTTATTCTCGTCCTCATTGTATTCGCGAGAGAATATTTTACTGAACAAGCGAGAGCTTTTTATTTTTAACTCTTCTAATAAAACCCTTTCCCTGTTCATTTTTAACAAATATTTATACTCATGCTTATGTTCAGTAATCGACTCAATGAAGCATATCTCTATTTCAGTGACATCATTCTCGCATACTTTGTGAGGATAAAAAGGTAGTTTTTCATCTTTTTCCATAGATTGAAATGAGTGGATAAAAAACCATCTTAGAAATGCTAGAGGTTTAAGTAAATTTGACTTTCCAGCGCCGTTGCCACCGAAAATAGAAATAACACGAGATATGCGTTCGCCATCGATGCTGACGTCATAATGTGAATCACTCGAATTTTTCTTTGTGACAAAATCAACAAAGGTTTCATCTCTGAAAGAATAGAAATTTTTAAATTTATACCACTTAATCATATCGCCCTCGTTCTTGAGAAAAAACTGACAACCTAAGATATAAATTATCCTTAACTTATCTGTTAGTTTTCAGTTCATTAACTCTCTTCTGGGTGAACGTTCCATTATGTATACCATACCACACTAGTTCCGTTTCGACTTTTTTTTGTCTAACTTGGCTTAATAGGTTTCCCCTCAAAGTGGCGTCGCCATTTTTCATTTATAAAACAATATCTTAGGTTGCTTTCCCTGTCGCTGGTCTATGGACTTTGGTGGTGATCTGCTCTTGTGCCCGTTAAGTGCAACGCTGAGGTGGCGGGAGCGTGAGTGGGTGCGAGGCAGGGATGCCGAGCAAGCGGAAGAAGGGCTGGATGCCCGTGTGCAGCGACCACCCAGAGCCGAGGATAAAGCGGAACGCAGTGCAATGGTTTTGGTTGGGCAGCCCCGCTGACTTTTGCCGAAACAAAAGTAGGGCGCGTGCAGGGGCGCCCCCCTGCGATTAGCCGGACTCCGAGAAGAGAAAAGGCCAGCAATGAGAAGCCAACCCACCGAGTCTGCCCTGCTGGGATGCTCTCCCAAACCGCTCCGCGAAGCCGCACCTGTGAAGGTACAAACATCAGCACCAGCAAAAAGCGCAGAGCTTGCACGACCATCAAGCAGAACATACCCACATCGGTACCGGCACAAGCAATGGCAATCAAAAAAGCCCCAACCCACCTCTTTGGCGGGTCGGGGCTTTGGGGTTCAAGGTGTCATGCCAGATTATTAAACAACCTTAAAAGGGGCTGGCCGGCGATGGTGTAGTTGCCAAGATAGTTATGGTTCTGCGGCAAATTGGTCTGCCGCAGGACCACACCGAAACGGGCCGCCGCTGCGGGGTTGGCTCGGTGGGTGACTTGGTGGCGCTCCTGGTAGTGGGTTTCGACATCAACCTTGGAGGCATCGATGGTGATAGCCCCAGGGATATTGATGTGATGGCCATCCATCGCCAATACGATGCCTCTTAAGGGGGGCAGGTTCTGGCGCCGGCGCCGGGCGTTTTCATAGATGAAGTAACGGCGCTCCATATTGCAGAACGGCGAGTTGCTCCACTCCGGCGTGGCCACAAAGATCATCGTCTGCGAGGTGGCCACCGCATGGCGATAGTACTCCTTCCATCCCCCGTTCATGGATGCCACGCCAACCAGCCAGGGCCTGGCGGCATCGACCACGGTGCTCACCGTATTGGGTACCATTTTTAAGCACTCGGTGTCGAGGTAGACGCTGTTGACCTGGTGCCAGCCTCTGCGCTGCATGATTTGATAGCGCAGCCAGCGGGCAAAGTAGGCGCCGCCGTTTCTGGCGCCAAAGCTCAGCGTGACATGGGTAACCCCATGTTGCTGTTGCAGCACTTGTGCTTGTTGCAGCCGTGCTTGGTCAAGGAGCGTGGGGCAATCTTGGGGTAATGGCATGGTGAAGTCCTTTTCTCAAGTTAGGGGTGATATCCATTTCGAAGGCCCTAGTCTTAGCAGCCAGATCCCCACCCAACAACTCGGAGCAGTAAGAGACTTGCTCCAATCCCATCCGCCACCACTGCCTTACCCGCCCGAAAGCGGGGTCTTCCCCTCCAACCTTCTGGCCAAAAACCTCGCCAACGGCGGCCCCAGCAGCAACACCAACAAAAAACGCAGCGTCTGCATGGCCATCACAAAGGGTAAATCCACCCCGGAGCCGGCGGCGATAATGGCGATGGCATCCATACCCCCTGGGCTGGTGGCGAGATAGGCGGTGAGGGGATCTATGGCCAAAAAATGCACCAGCAGGTAGCCGATACCGGCGCACAGGGCCATCAGCAGCCCTATGGCCGCCAGCATGGGCAGCAGGGCACGGCGGGCGGTTTTGAGGGTGCTGCGGGTAAAACCCAGGCCCACGTGCCAGCCGAGGGTGGCGTAGGCGAGCCCCAGTAGCCAGGGTGGCAAGGTCAGCTGATAGCCTCCCGCCAGCTGCACCAGGGCCCCCAGCACCATGGCCAGCAAAAAGGGGCCAGAGGGCAAGGCGGCGCGCCGCCCCAGCCAGCTCAAGGCTAACGCCAGGGCCAGGGTGACCACCAAGCCGCCAAGGTCCAAGGGCAGCGGCGCGCTTGGCTCTGGGGCCACAGGGGCGGCCCAGTGGGCCACCGCCGAGGCGCTAAGGGCCACCAGCAGTACCCGCAGGTATTGCATCAGCGCCACCAGCCGCACGTCGGCGTTGGCGGCAGACTCGGCCATCATCACCATGGCCGACGCCGCCCCAGGGTAAATACCCCAGAGGCCGGTGGTGCCGGGCAGCCAGGGGCCCCTGGCCAGTTGCCAGCCCAGCAAGGAGCTGGCCAGCAGCACGGCGGCGATAACGGCCAGGTACAGGCCCAGATCGGCCAGCAGGTGACTGAGTAGAGGCAGGCTGATGCTGGCCGCCACCATCAGGCCAATCAGGCTTTGGGCCAGGCTATAGAAGGGCTTGGGTACCGCCAGGCGCTGGCCCTGCACCCCAAGGACGATGGCGGCCAACATGGGGCCTAGCAGCAAGGCCGCCGGCAGGGACAGCAGCCACAAAGGCAAGGTGACCAGGGCCGACAGCAGCACCAGGGCGCACCAGGAACGGGGGTTGGGGGGCACAGACAACAAGGGGGCCTCCTTGGAAGGCCCCCACCTTGCCTTGCGGCCGGGTCCCTGTCAAAGCCGATGCGGCCAGCGGCCGCCTAGCTGGAGACCATCCGCCGAAAACGCCGAAAGGCCAGCCAGAAAAACACCGAACCGGTAGCGGCCACCGCCAACAGCTGCGGCCAGATGATGCTAAGGCCCGCCCCCCGGTACAGCACCGCCTGGGCCAGGGACACGAAATGGGTAGAGGGCACCAGCTGCATCAGGTATTGCAGGGTCTGGGGCATGGAGTCCAGGGGGGTGGTACCGCCGGACAGCAGCTGCATCACCACGAAGGTGGGCATGGCCAGCAGCCCGAATTGGGGCATGGTGCGGGCCAGGGTGGCCAGCAGTATGCCAAGGGAAGTGACAGACCCCAGGTAGATAAGGGCTCCCAGCACAAAGAGCGGCACGGCGCCGTCGCTGATGGGCACCCCCAGCACCCCTTTGACCATGCCATACAGAGCCAGCACTACCGCCACCAGGATCACCAGGCCGTTGGCCCAGATCTTGGCCAGCATGATCTCAGAGGCCGACAGGGGCATCACCAGCAGGTGCTCGAGGGTGCCGTGTTCCCGTTCGCGGATCACCGCCGCCCCGGTGAGGATGATGCTGAGCAGGGTGACGTTGTTGACCACCTGCATCACGGCGCCAAACCAGCTGGTGTCCAGATTGGGGTTGAAATAGACCCGGGGCACCAGGTTCACCGGCACCGGCTGCGCCAGGGCGAAGTAACGGCTTACCGTCTGCTGCACTATCTGCTCTATGTAGCCGGCCCCTACCCCGGCCTGGCTCATGGCACTGGCGTCCACCTGTAGCGCCAGGTCCACCTGGCGGCCGGCCTGCAGATCGGCGGCAAAGCGGGGGGGAATTTGCAGCACGAAGGTGACCTTGCCCTGCTCCATCAGGCGGTTGATGTCCTGGCTGCCGTCCAGGCGCATGGCCGGTTTGAAATAGGGGGGCAGGAAGGCCTCGCTGATACGCTCGGACAGGGCCGAGCGGTCCATGTCCTCCACCGCCACCGAGGCGTTCTTGACCTCGGTGCTGGCGCCCCGGCTGATGGCGTAGAGGGCCAGGGTGAAGGTGTAGAGGATAAGCACCATCAGCACCGGATCTTTGAGCACGCTCCACAGTTCCTTGACCCCCAGGGAGTAGACGTTACGCCACTTCATTTCTCCTGCTCCTTCATCACCAGCACGCTGAGCACCACAAAGCCCAGGGCGAAGCCGGCCAGGGCCAGCAGGCTGGGCACCAGATCCACCAGGCCCAGGCCCTTGGCGAAGGTGCCCACCGACAGGGTATTGAAATAGGCCGAGGGGAACACCAGCCCCATCCATTTGGCGGCCCCGGTCATGGAAGCCATGGGCACGATAAGACCGGAAAAGTTCACCGCCGGCATGATAGACAGGATGGCCGAGGCAAAGAGTGCCGCCACCTGGGTTTTGACAAAGGCCGACACCAAAAGGCCAAAGGCGGTGGTGGCGGTGACATACAGCAAGGAGCCCAGCAACAGGGCGGCCAGGCTGCCGGTAACCGGCACCTGGAACAACCAGATGGCCAGCAGCAGCATGCTGAGGGCGTTGATGCAGGCGATCAGGATATAGGGCAGCTGCTTGCCCAGCAGGAATTCCAGGCGGGTGGTGGGGGTGGCGTAGAGGTTGAGGATGGAGCCCATCTCCTTTTCCCGCACCACCGCCAGGGCGGTGAGGATGGCGGGGATCAGCGCCAGCAGCAGCATCAGCACCCCCGGCACCATGGCGTTGACGCTGCGAAAGTCCTGGTTATAGCGGTAGCGGCTCTGAATGGACAGGTTGCTGGTCCCCACCAGTCCCTGCTCCTTGAGATACTGCTGGTGGACCCCCAGCACATAACCCCGGGCGGTTTCGCCGCGAAAGGGCATGGCGCCGTCTATCCAGGCCGCCACTTCCGGTTGGCGGCCGGCGGCCAGATCCCGGCCAAAGCCCGGCCCTATGGCCAGCACCAACCGCAGCTCGCCGCTTTTAAGGCGCCGCTGGGCCTCCTGTTCGCTGTGGATGGGGGCTTTTTCCTCGAAGTAGCGCGAGCCGCGAAAGCTCTCTACATAGGCGCGGCTCTGGGGGCTCTGGTCCTGGTCGAAAACCCCGTAAGCCAGATTTTCCACGTCAAAGGAAATGCCGAAGCCGAACACCACCATCAGCAGCACTGTGCCGAGCATGGCAAAGGCCAGCCGGATGGGGTCGCGCTTGATCTCCATGCCCTCGCGCCGGGCATAGGCCCAGAGCCGGCCGAAGGAAAACGCGGCCGGTGGTGCCGAGGCCTTTTCCTCCCCCACCGGCAGCTCGCCGCTGGCCTCGGAGGGCTGGGCCTGCTCCAGGTAATGGATAAAGGCCCCTTCCAGGTCTTGGGCCTGGCTGTCCTTGACCAACTGGGCCGGGGTGCCCTGGGCCAGGATATGGCCGGCGTGCATCAGGGAGATACGATCGCAGCGCCCCGCCTCGTTCATAAAGTGGGTGGAGATAAAGATGGTGACCCCGTCGTGGCGGGACAGCTCGTGCAGCAGGGTCCAGAACTGGTCCCTGGCCTGGGGATCCACCCCCGAGGTGGGTTCATCGAGGATCAGCAGCCTTGGCCTGTGCAGCACCGCCACCGCCAGTTGCAGGCGCTGCTTGATGCCTAAGGGCAAGGCGTCGGCGTTCTTGTCCGCCACCTTTTCCAGGGTAAAGCGGGCCAGCAGCTCGCCGATGCGCTTGGCCGGTTCACCGATGTCGTAGAGCTTGGCGTGCAGCTCCAGGTTGGCCCTGACCGTCAGCTCCCCGTAAAGGGAGAAGGCCTGGGTCATGTAGCCTACCTGGGCGCGCATGGCCAGGCTGTGCTGGGTAACGGGTTCGCCGAAGATGGTCGCCTGGCCCTCGCTGGGGGGCAGCAAGCCGGTGAGCATCTTCATGGTGGTGGTCTTGCCGCAGCCGTTGGAGCCGAGAAAGCCGAAGATCTCCCCCTGGCCTATGGTGAGGCTGACCTGGCTGACGGCGGTAAAATCGCCGAAGCGGCAGGTGAGCCCCTTGGCCTGGATGGCCACCGGCCGGTCGCCCCCTGTGGCCAAAGGCAGGGGCTGGAAGGGCTGGCCGGCACCGCCCGCTTGCAGGGCAATAAAGGCGGCGTCCAGGTCCTGGGTGCCGGTACGGGCCAAGAGCCCCTGGGGGCTCTCTTTGGCGAGGATGCGCCCGCCGTCCAGGGCCATGACGCTGTCGAGCACCATGGCCTCTTCCATGTAGGCGGTGGCCACCACCAGGCTCATCTGCGGGCGGGCCTGGCGGATGCTGGCCACCAGTTGCCAAAATTGGCGGCGGCTCAAGGGGTCCACCCCTGTGGTGGGTTCGTCCAGCAGTAACAGTTTGGGGTCGTGGATAAGGGCGCAGCACAGCCCCAGTTTTTGCTTCATGCCCCCCGACAATTTGCCGGCCGGCCTGTCCTTGAAGGGCCACAGGTGGGTGGCTTTGAGCAGCTGTTCGGCGCGGCGGCGCCGCTCGGCCTGGCCATGGCCGAACAGCCGGCCGAAAAAGTCCAGGTTTTCCCAGACCGACAGGGTCGGATAGAGGTTCTTGCCCAGGCCTTGGGGCATGTAGGCGATGTCGGCGCAGACATTGCGTCTGGCCCTGGCCGAGGTCATATCGGCCCCCAGCACCTCGAGTTGCCCCTGTTGCAGGGCCTTGGTACCGGCAATCAAGTCCAGCAGGGTGGATTTGCCCACCCCGTCCGGCCCTATGATGCCAAGGCTCTGCCCCGCCTCCAGGGTCAGGGCAGCATCCTTGAGGGCCTGGGTATCACCGTAACGGTGACCCACCCCCGCCAGCTTGATGGCGCTCATGCTTTAAAGGGGCTTTCGAGGTTGGCCGGCCAGCTTTGGCTGGCATCGAGCTTGATCCAGGCGGTGCCGGGCAGCCCGGTTTTGACCTGGGTAATGTGTTCTTTGAGCAGGCTGGCGGGGATACGCACCTTGACCTTGAAGGTGAGCTTTTCACGCTCTTCGCGGGTTTCCACCTGCTTGGGAGTGAACTGGGCATTGGCAGACACGAAGGTCACCGAAGCGGGAATGGGTTTGTCGGGCAAGGCGTCCATGATGATGCGGGCCTCGCTGCCCAGGGCCACCTTGCCGGCCTGGGCCTGGGGCAGGAAGATGGACATGGTGACGTCGGTCAGATCCAGCATGTTCAGCACCTTGCCACCGGCGCCCAGCACTTCCCCGACATTGGCCAGCCGGTACTGGATACGGCCGTCACGGGGGGCCTTGAGCACGGCGTCGTCCAGTTGGGTCTTGAGGGTATCGACCCCGGCCTCGGCCTCGTCGATGGCGCCCTGGGCGGCCACCGCCTGGGCATTGGCCGCCACCAGGGCGGCGGACGCCACCTGGAAGCTGGACTCGGCTTCGTCATACTGGGCCCGGGCAATGAGCTTTTTGCCCAGCAGTTCCTTGGCCCGGGAAAACTGCACCTTGGCCAGGTTCAGCTGGCTCTGGGCCTGTTCCACCTGAGCCTTGGCAGCCAGCAGGTTGTCCTGGGCCTGGCGGGCCTTGGCCTGGGCCTGGCGCAGCTGGGCCTCCAGGGTGGCGGTGTCCATACGGGCCAGGATCTGGCCCTGGGTGACAAAGTCCCCCTCCTCCACCAGCAGCTGGTCCAGGCGGCCGCCGGTCTTGGTGGCGATGTCCAAGGCCACCGCCTCGATACGGCCGTTGCCAAAGGCAAAGCCGTCGGGGGTGCCCTGCACCAGCCACTTCTGCCCAGCCCAGATGGCAGCCACCACCGCCAGTACCAACACCACAATCACGCCCTTGCGCATGGGGAAAATCCTTCTTGGTTTTTTCGCGATCCTAATGATTGGCCGGGCCTGATGTGTTGTTCGATATCAAAACAGGGCCAACTAAATCCAAGGCCGGAGGGAAGTGGCCAGACAAGCACCAAGTCCCTGGCACAAAACCCAGCTTAGCGCGTTGAGTGCAAAGGCAAAAGTGGCTTTAGGGCCGGTCTTTTCATGCCCTTTTCCTTAATCAGCCTCCAGGCCTTGCCCCGACAGGCCGCCCTCTGGCATAAGGCCTATTCTGTGAAATTTGGGTGAAGGATAACCATGTTCAAAAAAGCGATGTGGGCCCTGGCCGGGCTTCTGCTGCTTGGCCTGCTGTTGCCGGCAGGGATAGCGGTGCCGGTGGCCGGCGCCAATGCCAGCAGTTGGCACCCTAAGACCTTCTGGTACAGCCCCTGGGGCAGTTCAGGCACCCACAAGGGGGTGGACATCTTCGCCCCCAAGGGTACGGCTGTGGTGGCGGCGGCTCCGGGACTGGTGCTCTGGCAAGGGAACCTGAGCAAGGGTGGCCAGGTGGTGCTGGTGCTGGGGGCCAAATGGCGGCTGCACTACTATGCGCACCTGGACCAGGCAAGCACTGGCGGCGGCCGATGGTTGGCCAAAGGTGAAAAACTGGGCACTGTCGGCGACAGCGGCAATGCCAAGGGTAAGCCCCCTCACCTTCATTACAGTCTGGTGAGCCTGCTGCCCTACCCCTGGCTGATTGATGGCAGTGAGCAGGGCTGGAAGAAGATGTTCTACCTGGACCCCATCAAGCGTTTCCCATAAAAAAAGCCCGGCCAAGCCGGGCTTTTTTGAGCGCGTGACTGCCTTACAGCTTGTCGGCGTTCTCGGCCAGGTAAGCGGCCACACCCTGGGTGTCGGCTTTCATGCCTTGGTCGCCTTTGTTCCAGCCGGCGGGGCAAACTTCGCCGTGCTGTTCGGTGAACTGCAGGGCGTCGATCATGCGCAGCATCTCGTCGATGTTACGGCCCAGGGGCAGATCGTTGACCACCTGGTGGCGCACCATGCCAGCCTTGTCGATCAGGAAGGAGCCACGGAAGGCCACACCGGCTTCGGGGTGCTCAACGTCGTAGGCTTTGCAGATCTCGTGCTTGACGTCGGCTACCAGGGGGTAACCAACCTGGCCGATGCCGCCTTGGTTGACCGGGGTGTTGCGCCAGGCGAAGTGGCTGAACTGGGAGTCGATGGACACACCGATCACTTCCACGCCACGGCTCTTGAACTCTGCCAGGCGGTGGTCGAAGGCGATCAGTTCGGAGGGGCACACGAAGGTGAAGTCCAGGGGGTAGAAGAACAGGACCGCATACCGGCCTTCGATCTGTTGTTTGAGGTTGAAGGTTTCGGTGATCTCACCGTTGCCCAGAACGGCAGCAGCGGTAAAGTCGGGGGCGGGGCGGCCAACCAGTACGCTCATTGTACTTCTCCATAGGGTGGTTTGGGCATGCCGGGGCATGCGAGATATAAGGGGCGATTATAAAGACTGGGCGGGCACAAACAAGTCGAGCCAGTGCCGGCCCCTGGCTTTGCCGGCTACTGCAAAAAGCGGCGGCCTTTGCGTCGACAAGCCAGGCCATGGCCTGCTAGTCTCGCGCTTTTGCCAAAGACGCCCCCTGCCATGCTGCTAAACCCTGTCATTATTTCCGTGACCCTGCTGCTGGTGCTGAGCCTGTGCCGCATCAACGTGGTGGTGGCCCTGACCCTGTCGGCCTTGATGGCCGGCCTCAGTAGTGGCCACCTGAGCCTGGACCAAACCCTCAAGGCCTTTACCGGCGGCCTGGGTAACGGCGCCGAAATCGCCCTGGGCTACGCCATGCTGGGGGCCTTTGCGGTGGCCATAGCCCGGTCCGGCATCACCGAATGGGGCGCCGCCCATATCATCGGCAAGCTGGGGGCCACCCCCAGCCCGCGCCGCCAGGCCCTGGTCAAAAGCGTGCTACTGCTGGCAATACTGTCCATGGCGGTGATGTCCCAGAACTTGATTCCCATCCATATCGCCTTTATTCCCATACTGATCCCGCCGCTGCTGGGGGTGCTGACCGACCTGAAGGTGGACAGGCGCCTGGTGGCCTGCATCATGACCTTTGGCCTGGTCACCCCCTATATGGTGCTGCCGGTGGGCTTTGGGGGCATTTTTCTTAACAAACTGGTGCTGACCAACCTCACCAACAACGGCCTGGTGATGGATGCCGCCACCCTGCCCAAGGCCATGTTGATCCCGGCCCTTGGCATGGTGGCCGGGCTGCTGATCGCCGTCTTTATCAGCTACCGCAAGCCGCGCGACTACCAGCCCAGCCATATCGAAGGGGACACCCCGGTCCACAGCAAACCCAACTGGAGGGTGTTGCTGGTGTCGGCCCTGGCCCTGGGTGTCGCCTTTTGGCTGCAGCGCAGCACCGACTCGGTTATTTTCGGCGCCCTGGTGGGCTTTTGCGTCTTCATCGTCGGCGGCGTGGTGCCCTGGAAGCAAAGCCAGGACGCCTTCACCGAAGGGGTGCGGATGATGTCCCTTATCGGCTTTATCATGATCACCGCCTCAGGCTTTGCCGAAGTGGTCAAGGCCACCGGCAGTGTCGAGATCCTGGTAAAAGGCCTGTCGCAGAACATGGGTTCCAAGCCCCTGGCGGCGGCGCTAATGCTGCTGATTGGCCTTTTTGTGACCATGGGCATCGGCTCCAGCTTTTCCACCGTGCCGATCATCGCCACCCTCTATGTGCCCCTTTGCATCAGCCTGGGTTTCTCGCCACTGGCCACCGCCGCCATTATCGGCACGGCGGCGGCCCTGGGGGATGCCGGCTCGCCCGCCTCCGACAGCACGGTGGGCCCCACCGCCGGCCTTAACGCCGACGGCCAGCACGACCATATCCGCGATTCGGTGCTGCCCACCTTCCTGCACTACAACCTGCCGCTGCTGGTGGCCGGTTGGGTAGCCGCCATGGTGCTCTAAGGCATACCCCATAAAAAAACCGGCCAGATGGCCGGTTTTTTATGCAGCGCCTAAGCCAGTTAGGCTGTGGCGTCGTCTGCTTTGGGGTGCTTGGCTGCGGTTTCTTTGATCAAAGGTTGCAGCTCACCCTTCTGGTACATCTCCAGGATGATGTCACAGCCACCGATCAGCTCGCCTTCTACCCACAGCTGCGGGAAGGTCGGCCAGTTGGCGAATTTGGGCAGCTCGGCCCGGATATCCGGGTTTTGCAGGATATCCACGTAGGCAAAAGGCTCGCCGCAGGCCATCAGGGCCTGGGCCGCCTGGGCGGAAAAACCGCAGCTGGGCAGCTTGGGGGAGCCCTTCATATACAGCAGAATGTGGTGCTCGGCGATTTGCTCTTTGATACGTTCAATGGTGTCCATGACAACCTCTAGAATGATTGCGTGACCACATTGTACTGCGACTGGGGTTTGCACCCAAGGGCAATGCCCCTGAGCCCTGAATAAATAAATTTATTGCTTTATATATTCACAGGGCCGCCACTGGGAGTACAATGTTTGGCGAGTCAATGTCGAACGCAACCAAAGGAGAGGAAACAATGGCTTTCGAATTGCCAGCACTTCCCTACGAGAAGAACGCCCTTGAGCCCCATATCTCTGCCGAGACCCTGGAATATCACTACGGTAAGCACCACAACACCTATGTGGTGAACCTCAACAACCTGACCGCCGGCACCGAGAACGAAGGCAAATCCCTGGAAGACATCATCAAGTCCTCCACCGGTGGCCTGTTCAACAACGCCGCCCAGGTGTGGAACCACACCTTCTACTGGCACTGCCTGAGCCCCAACGGCGGCGGCGCTGCCACTGGCGCCGTGGCTGACGCCATCAACGCCGCTTTCGGCTCCTTTGACGCTTTCAAAGAAGAATTCACCAAGAACGCCATCGGCAACTTCGGTTCCGGCTGGACCTGGCTGGTGAAGAAAGCCGACGGTTCCGTAGGTATCCACAACACCTCCAACGCCGGCTGCCCCATCACCGAAGGTGTGACCCCGCTGCTGACCGTGGACGTGTGGGAACATGCCTACTACATCGACTACCGCAACGCCCGTCCCAAGTACATGGAAGCCTTCTGGGCCCTGGTTAACTGGGACTTCGTGAACAAGAACCTGGCCTGATAGCCCTTCTTGTGCAAAAGCCCCTGCGGGGGCTTTTTTATTGGACCCCTGCCATGAAAACACTGTCAGGCCTTGGCGGCCGGGCGCCGCGCCTTAAGGTCTTTATCCAAAACCGCCCGCCCCTGCCGGCCTACCAGGGCCCAGGCTACCGAGCCATGGTACCGGGGGAAATCGGCGCCATAGCCCGGGATACCGGCAACCATTGGCGCAAGGTATTCAATGTCTACGCCAAGCTGGCTTTCGCCCTGGCACCGGGCCCCTTTGACCGTTGGCAGGATTTTAGGGACCAGCAGCTATTGCAGGACGCCAGTTCCTTTGCCCTACTGTTCAGCCCCCCGGATTTGGCCGACAACAGCCTCAAGCTGGTACTGGGCAAAGGCTACGCCAATGAGCTTGGGTTGTTGGCAGAACAAGGAGGCCCCCTTGCCTGGGACGCGCCGGGTTTTGCCCACAGCGCCGACAAGCGCCTGATCCTCTGCCCCTATTTTGACTACCGCCAGCTGTCCGACCTGAAAATCGGTTATCTGCTGTCCTGGTTAAGGCCGCTCTGGGCTGAAGATGACCGGACTTAAATTTAAGGAAATTTGAAAATTTAACTTTAAATTCCGAGCCTTAAAGTCCGGCAAAACCCAACACCCCGTCTACGCTTATAACTAAAGAAGACCATTGACCGGTCATATCCTATAGCTGAGACAGGGGGCGCTATGAGCATCATCGAGCACTATCGCCAGCGTTACGAGGAAGCGCGGGAAGAAGAGTACTCACTGGAAGAATTCCTCGACATCTGCAAGAAAGACCGCATGGCCTACGCCACCGCCTCGGAGCGGCTACTGGCCGCCATCGGCGACCCCGAAATGATAGACACGGCCCAGCACCCCCGCCTGTCGCGCATTTTCTCCAACAGGGTGGTGGCCCGTTACCCGGCCTTCTCCGACTTTTACGGCATGGAAGAAGCTATCGAGCAGATAGTGGCCTACCTCAAACATGCCGGCCAGGGCCTGGAAGAGCGCAAGCAGATCCTCTACCTGCTGGGCCCGGTGGGGGGCGGTAAGTCCTCCCTAGCCGAAAAGCTCAAACACCTGATGCAAAAAGAGCCCATCTACATGCTCAAGGGCTCACCGGTGCAGGACCACCCCCTGTGCCTGTTCGACCCCAACGAAGACGCCGCCCTGTTCGAGTCTGAATACGGCATTCCCCGCCGCGCCCTGGAGATCATCATGTCCCCCTGGGCGGCCAAACGCCTCAAGGAATTCGGCGGTGATATCTCCAAGTTCCGGGTGGTCAAAGTGCTGCCGTCCATCCTCAACCAAAGGGCCATCGCCAAGACCGAACCGGGGGACGAGAACAACCAGGACATTTCCAGCCTGGTGGGCAAGGTGGATATCCGCAAACTCGAAGAATTCAGCCAGAACGACGCCGACGCCTACTCCTACTCCGGCGCCCTGTGCCGCGCCAACCAGGGCATCATGGAATTCGTGGAGATGTTCAAGGCCCCCATCAAGGTGCTGCACCCCCTGCTGACCGCCACCCAGGAAGGCAACTACAACGGCACCGAGAGCCTGTCGGCCCTGCCCTTCCAAGGCATTATCCTGGCCCACTCCAACGAGTCCGAATGGCAGGCTTTTCGGAATAACCGCAACAACGAGGCCTTCCTTGACCGGGTTTATATCGTCAAGGTGCCCTACTGCCTGCGGGTGACCGAAGAGATCAAAATCTACGACAAGCTTATCGAGAACTCCGAGCTGGCCACGGCTCCCTGTGCCCCGGGCACCCTGGAAACCATGGCCCAGTTCTCGGTGCTGTCGCGCCTTAAAGAGTCGGAAAACTCCAGCCTCTACTCCAAGATGCGGGTCTATGACGGCGAGAGCCTCAAAGACACCGATCCTAAGGCCAAGAGCTACCAGGAGTACCGGGACTACGCCGGGGTGGACGAGGGCATGACCGGGCTATCCACCCGCTTTGCCTTTAAAATTCTGTCCCGGGTGTTCAACTTCGACCATTCGGAAGTGGCGGCCAACCCGGTCCACCTCTTTTATGTGCTGGAGCAGCAAATCGACCGGGAGCAGTTCCCCCAGGATACCGGCGAGCGCTACAAGGAATTCCTCAAAGGCTTCCTTATCCCCAAATACGTCGACTTTATCGGCAAGGAGATTCAGACCGCCTACCTCGAGTCTTACAGCGAATACGGCCAGAACATCTTCGACCGCTACGTCACCTACGCCGATTTCTGGATCCAGGACCAGGAATACCGCGATCCGGAAACCGGCCAGCTGTTTGACCGGGGGGCCCTGAACGCCGAGCTGGAGAAAATCGAGAAACCGGCGGGGATCTCCAATCCCAAGGATTTTCGCAACGAGATCGTCAACTTCGTACTGCGGGCCCGGGCCAACCACAACGGCAAGAATCCCACCTGGACCAGCTACGAGAAGCTCAAATCGGTTATCGAGAAGAAAATGTTCTCCAATACCGAAGAGCTGCTGCCGGTCATCTCCTTCAACGCCAAGACCTCGGCCGAAGAGCGTAAGAAACATGACGACTTCGTCGAGCGGATGATGGACAAGGGCTACACCCGCAAGCAGGTCCGGCTGTTGTCGGACTGGTACCTGCGCGTGCGTAAATCCTCGTGAGGAGGGCCTATGTCGCACTTTATCGACAGGCGCCAGAACGCCAAGGGTAAGAGCACCGTCAACCGTAACCGCTTTCTGCGCCGCTACAAGTCGCAGATCAAAAAGGCGGTGTCGGACGCCATCACCAAACGCTCGGTGGAAGACGTCAACTCGGGGGAATCCGTGTCCATACCGGCCAGGGACATCTCCGAGCCCATCTTCCACCAGGGCAGGGGGGGCCTTAGGGAACGGGTGCATCCGGGTAACGACCAGTTCGTGCCCGGCGACAAAATAGCCAGGCCCCCTGAGGGGGGCGGTGGCGGCGCTGGCCAGGGAGACGCCTCCGACAGCGGCGAGGGCCAGGACGACTTCGTATTCGAGATCTCCAAAGACGAATACTTGGACCTGCTGTTTGAAGACTTGGAACTGCCCAACCTGGAAAAGAGCCAGCTGGCCCAACTGGTGGAATGGGAGACCCGGCGCGCCGGCTTTGTAAACCAGGGGGTGCCCAGCCGTATCAACGTGGTGCGTTCCTTGAAGCAGAGCCTGGCCAGGCGTATGGCCATCACCGCCGGGCGCAAACGCCAGCTCAGGGAGCTGCAAGCCCAACTGGCCGAGTTGGAAAACGATCCTACCGCCACCCAGGATCAGCTCAAGGTCCTGCGTGACGAGATAGCGGCCCTCAAGGCCGCCATCGACAAGGTGCCCTTTATCGACACCTTCGACCTTCGCTACAACAACTTCGAGCGGGTGGCCATACCGTCGAGCCGGGCGGTGATGTTCTGCCTGATGGACGTGTCAGGCTCCATGGACCAGGTCACCAAGGACATGGCCAAGCGCTTTTACATCTTGCTCTACCTGTTTTTAACCCGCACCTACAAGCATATCGACGTGGTTTATATCCGCCACCACACCCAGGCCAAGGAGGTAGACGAACACGAGTTCTTCTACAGCCAGGAGACCGGCGGCACCATCGTCAGCTCCGCCCTGACCCTGATGGCGGAGATCATGAAAAAGCGCTATCCGCCGGACCAGTGGAACGTCTACGCCGCCCAGGCCTCGGACGGGGACAACTGGGCTGACGACAGTCCCAACTGCGCCAAGTTGCTGGCCGAGCAGATACTGCCCTTCGTGCGCTATTACAGCTACATCGAAATCACCCACAGATCCCACCAGACCCTGTGGCGGGAATACGAGAGCCTGGCCGCACAATTCCCCAACTTTGCCATGCAGCACATTCAGGAAGTGGGGGACATCTACCCCGTGTTCCGGGAATTGTTCAGGAAACAGGCCGCCTAGGAGGCATTATGGCGAAAGTGCGCAAGCCCCTGCCCGACGGACCGGATTGGACCTTCGACGATCTGGTGGCCTACGACAAGGCCATAGCCCGGGTCGCGGAACATTACGGCCTGGATACCTACCCCAACCAGATGGAAGTGATCACCGCCGAACAGATGCTGGACGCCTACAGTTCGGTGGGTATGCCCATCGGCTACAGCCATTGGTCCTTCGGCAAGAAGTTTATCCAGTCCGAACAGTCCTACCGGCGCGGTTTCATGGGCCTGGCCTATGAGATCGTCATCAATTCTGACCCCTGCATCGCCTACCTGATGGAGGAGAACAGCCTGCCCATGCAGGCCCTGGTGATAGCCCACGCCTGCTACGGCCACAATTCCTTTTTCAAGAACAACTACCTGTTCAAGACCTGGACCGACGCCGAGAGCATCATCGACTACCTGGTGTTCGCCAAGAACTACATCCGCGAGTGCGAAGAGCGCCACGGGGAGCGGGAGGTGGAGACCTTACTGGATGCCTGCCACGCCCTGATGAACTTCGGGGTGGACCGCTACAAGCGGCCGTCGGAGATCTCCCTGGCCGAAGAAAAGCGCCGCCAGGAAGAGCGGGAGGCCTACCTGCAAAGCCAGGTCAACGAGCTGTGGCGTACCCTGCCCCAGCCCAAGGAAACGGCCGTAGAAGAGCCGCGCTTCCCGGAAGATCCCCAGGAAAACCTGCTTTATTTCATCGAGAAGAACGCGCCGCTGCTGGAACCCTGGCAGCGGGAAATCGTGCGCATCGTGCGCAAGATAGCCCAGTACTTCTATCCCCAGCGCCAAACCCAGGTGATGAACGAAGGCTGGGCCAGCTTCTGGCACTACACCCTGCTCAATCACCTCTACGACGAAGGTCGGGTGTCTGACCGCTTTATCCTGGAGGTGCTGCATTCCCACACCAGCGTCATCTTCCAGCCCGACTACAACAGCCCCTACTACAGCGGCATCAACCCCTATGCCCTGGGCTTTGCCATGTTCCGCGACATTCGCCGCATCTGCGAAGAACCCACCGAGGAGGACAAGCAGTTCTTCCCGGATCTGGCCGGAGCCAACTGGCTGGAAGCGGTGCACTTTGCCATGCAGAACTTCAAGGACGAGTCCTTTATCGGCCAGTACCTGTCTCCCAAGGTGATGCGGGATCTGCGGCTGTTTGCGGTGCGGGATGACGACAACAAGAACTACCTGGACGTGACCGCCATCCACAACGACGACGGTTACCGGGCCCTGCGCCAGACCCTGTCGGCCCAGTACAACCTGGCCAACAACGAGCCCAATATCCAGGTCTACCAGGTCAATGTGCGGGGGGACAGGTCATTGACCCTGCGCTATGTGCCCCACAACCGCATTCCCCTGCACGAAAACAACGCCCAGGAAGTGCTCAAGCACCTGCACTATCTTTGGAAGTTTGACGTGCACCTGGACGTGGAGCACGCCAACGGCGAGGTGGAGCGGCGCCTGACCTGCCCCTTGAGCATAAAAAAAGGCGCCTGAGGCGCCTTTTTCTTAGTCGACGATGTCGGAGGGGATATCGGAGCGCATGCTCACCCAGATGCGCCCGGAATCCAGGCCGTATTTACGCACCACAGGCAGGGCTTCTTCGAACTTGTGCTCCCCTGCCAACTCCTTGAGGGTGGCGTAGTACTTGGTGGCCAGCTCGCGTGCCTTGGGGTTGGAGAAGTAGAACTTGCCCACCCGGCTGTAGAGGTTTTTGAAGCCGTTGAGGATCAGCACATAGATGGGGTTGCCACTGATACCGGCCATGGAATGGTGCAGGCGATAGTCGTACAGGGCAAATTCCACCGGATCTTCGGTGAGGGCCTCGGCTTCGGCCAGCAGTTTGACCGCCTTTTCCGGCGCATGCTTGAGGGCGCTGCGGATAAAGATGGCGCTGATGTTGGTACGGGCAGACAGCAGGTGATCGACCAGCTCGGGGAACCTGTCCTGGTCCAGGCGGGCGAGGGTTTCCAGGATGTTGAGGCCGCTGGTTTCCCAGAAGTTGTTCACCCGGGTCGGTTTGCCGTGTTGGATGGTCAGCCAGCCGTCCCGGGCCAGGCGTTGCAGCACTTCACGCAGGGTGGTGCGGGTGACCCCGATCAGCTCTGACAGCTCACGCTCAGCCGGCAGAATTGAGCCCTGGGGAAAGCGGTTGTTCCAGATGGACTCAATGATATATTCCTCAGCAAATCCTGCTGGGCTTTGCGCTTTGATAATCATGCGAATGTTGCTGCCTGTCTTATTATTCGGTATCGAAGCCCGATTCTAGCGGTGGCTTTCACAAAAAGAAACTTTTGCCAGTATTTGCGACCAAGAGTGGTCGATTACCAACAGGTAGGAGTGCAAAGTCGCGGATCACTCCATTAAGATAGGCAAAAAACAACACACTCCGCTCACAGGGAACTTGCATGTCGTCAACCATTTCGCTGCCTAGGGCGCTGGTGGCCAACTTCTTGGGGCACGCCCCGGATTGGTACAAGCTGACCATCGTCAGCTTTCTCATCATCAACCCTATTTTGTTCCACCTGAGCCCCTTCCTTGCCGGTTGGGTTCTGATCATCGAATTCATCTTTACCCTGGCCATGGCCCTCAAGTGCTACCCCCTGCAACCGGGCGGCCTGCTGGCCATTGAGGCAGTGATCATCGGCATGACCAACCCGGCCCACGTCAAGGCCGAGTTGCTGGCCAACCTGGAAGTGCTGTTGCTGCTGATCTTCATGGTGGCCGGTATCTACTTCATGAAGGAGCTGCTGCTGAGCATCTTCACCAAGATGCTACTGAAGGTCCGCTCTAAGAGCCTGCTGTCCCTGGCCTTCTGCCTGGCGGCCGCCTTCCTGTCCGCTTTCCTGGACGCCCTGACGGTAGTGGCGGTGATCATCGCCGTGGCTACCGGCTTCTATGCCATCTACCACAAGGTGGCGTCGGGCAAGGAAGTGCATCACGAAGGGCACGACCACACCACGGACGACCACGTCCACGAACTGACCCGCAAGGACCTGGACCTGTTCAGGGCCTTCCTTCGCAACCTGATGATGCACGCCTCGGTGGGCACCGCCCTTGGCGGCGTCTGCACCATGGTTGGCGAGCCCCAGAACCTCATCATCGCCGAGAACGCCGGTTGGCAGTTCATCGAGTTCTTGATGCGCATGCTGCCGGTAACGGCCCCTGTGCTGGTGTTTGGCCTTATCACTTGCCTGGTGGTGGAAAAGCTCAAGCTGTTCGGTTACGGCGCCCACCTGCCTGACGCCGTGCGCCACGTGCTGCTGGACTACGCCCAGGCCCAGGACGCCAAACGCACCCCCAAAGACAACGCCCGCCTTTATGCGCAAGCCGTGGTGGCCATCTGGCTGATTGTGGGCCTGGCCCTGCACCTGGCCGCCGTGGGCCTGATTGGCCTTAGCGTCATCATCTTCACCACCGCCGCCTGCGGCATCACCGAAGAACACCAGTTGGGCAAGGCCTTTGAAGAGTCACTGCCCTTCACGGCACTGCTGGCGGTGTTCTTTACCGTGGTGGCGGTGATCATCGACCAGCAACTGTTCAAGCCGGTCATCGAATGGGTGTTGACCTTCGAAGGCAAGAGCCAGCTGTTGGTGTTCTACATGGCCAACGGCCTGCTTTCCATGGTGTCGGACAACGTCTTCGTGGGTACCGTCTACATCAACGAAGTGCACGCCGCCCTTAACCAGGGCCATATCACCCGTGACCAGTTCGACCTGCTGGCGGTGGCCATCAACACCGGCACCAACCTGCCGTCCGTGGCCACCCCCAACGGCCAGGCCGCCTTCCTGTTCCTGCTGACTTCGGCGCTGGCGCCGCTGCTGCGCCTGTCCTATGGCCGCATGGTGTGGATGGCCCTGCCCTACACCATAGTGCTGACCATAGTGGGCATGCTGACCGTCTACTTCGTGCTGCCGGACATGACCACCTGGCTTTACGACCAGGGGCTGATCAACCACCACCAGCCCGGTACCTCCCCCCTGCCCAGCGGGCACTAAAAGGGAATGTGAAAAAGCCGTGCCAAAGCACGGCTTTTTCTGTTTAATAGCATTCCATTATCACCATGAAATTGAGTGCCTTATGCTCAAACAGCTTGCCTCCTTCCGAACCCCCTGGTTATTGCTGGCCTCCAGCGCCCTGATCCTGGAAATGGTTGCCCTGTTTTTCCAGTACGGCATGCGCCTGGAACCCTGCGTCATGTGCGTCTATCAGCGGGTGGCGGTATTGGGGCTTTTCGTCGCTGGCGTGGTGGGGGCTTTTGCCCCGGAGAAGCCGTTGGTACGTTGGGCCGGTATTGGTGGCTGGCTGGTCAGTGCCATCTGGGGCCTGAAGATCGCCTACGAGCACGTGGACCTGCAGCTGGACCCCTCCCCTTTCAAGCAGTGCGCCTTTATTCCGGACTTCCCGGCCTGGTTCAAGGTGGACCAGTGGCTGCCGGCGGTGTTTGAGGCCCGTGGCGACTGCACCCAGACCGTCTGGCAATTCCTGGGCCTGTCCATGCCCCAGTGGATGATGGTGATTTTCAGCCTCTACCTGCTGGTGGCGCTGGCGGTCATCATAGGCCAGTTGCTGCCCAAGAAAGCCTGAGGCGCCAACAGACAAAAAAAGCCCGCATCACTGCGGGCTTTTTCGTATCAGGCCACAAGGCCGTCCTGGTCGTCCAGGGGCCAGATGACGATAAAGTCGGCCGGGTCCAGGTCGGGGCCTTCGCTGACCGCCTTGTGGCGTATCGACATGCCGGCAGCATGCATCTTGTGCTTCTTGCCGCCGTTAAGGAGCGGGTGCCACTCGGGTAAGGGCCGGCCTTCAGACAAGCGCCGATAAGCGCAGCTGGGGGGCAGCCAGACAAAGCTTTGCAGGTTATCCGGCCGCAACTGCAGACAATCGGGCACCTTGCTGAAACGGCCGCCGTAGTCGCTGCAGTCACCGGTGCGCAAGTCCAGCAACTGGCAGGCCACCGCCGTGTGGTAAATCTCGTCGGTATCCTCGTCCTGCAACTTGTGCAGGCAGCACTTGCCGCAGCCGTCGCACAGGGATTCCCACTCGCTCTGAGTCATTTCCCCGAGGGATTTGCTTTCCCAGAAGGGGGCGTTCATTTGGCCTCCAGGGGCGGCCAGATGATGCCGTTGGCCAGCAGGCCGACACCGGTGGCGAAATAGTCGGAGCGGTTCCAGCGCTTGAGCACCTGATAGTTGTTGTACACCAGGTAGATACGGCCTTTGGGGCCATCAACGGCCTTGAGCTGGGCCTTCATGTCGGCCACCTTGGGCAGGGGGCCGCCGTCAAAGCGGCTCAGGCCAAGTTTGGCCCACTCGTCCAGGGATTTGATCTCGTCTTTCTGGGCCCAGTCGAAGTCGGCAGGGACCTTGACCTGGCGGCCCCAGGCCTGATCGCCCTTCCAGCCTGCTTTGGCCAGGTAGTTGGCGATGGAGGCAAAGACATCGGCCTTGTTACTCCAGATGTCCTTCTTGCCGTCGCCGTCACCGTCCACGGCCAGGGCCAGGAAGGAACTGGGCATGAACTGGGTCTGGCCCATGGCACCGGCCCAGGACCCTTTGAAATGGTCCATGTCCACATGGCCCTGTTGCAGTATCTTCAGGGCCGCAAACAGCTCGTCTTTGAAGAAGGACTCGCGGCGCCCCTCAAAAGCCATGGAAGTCAGGGCTGAAATCACCGAGAAGTTGCCCTGCACCTTGCCAAAACTGGACTCCTTGGCCCAAAGCGCCACTATGTATTGGGGCTGGACACCATAGGCTTGGCCGATTTTCTCCAGCAGGGCGCGGTTTTCCCGGTACTGGGCCCGGGCCTGCTTGACCTTCCAGGCTGGCACCGTGCGAGACAGGTAGCCTTCCATGGTCAGCTTGCTTTCGGGCTGACTGCGATCCGCTTCGATCACCCGTTGCAGCAGGGTGACCCCTTCGAACGCCTTGTCGAGGGTGCCTTGGGTGATGCCCTGGGTCAGGGCCTCGGCCTTGAGTTTACCCACATAAACGCCAAAGTCCCTTTCCTCGGCACCTTGGCTGAACAGCGGCAGCACCAGCAGGGAGGCGAGCAGCAGTTTTTTCATGAAGAAGCTCCCTGGGCCGTCTTATGGGCCTTGAGCAGATCCTCGGGGGGCGGCGGCAATTGCAGGTAATAGCCCTTTTCATCGAGGATGGCCTGCATTTCGGAACTGCTCATCCGCGCCAGTTGGCGATCCTTGAGCAGCAGTTGGGTCACGAACACAGGTGTGCCAAAAACCGCCAGTAGATCCTCTGGCACCTGGGAGAAGTCATCCCGCTTGGGGATATAGAGATAGGTTTCGCTCTTTCTGACACTTTTGTATACGGCGCACAACATAGGAGGTCATCGTCTTGCCTGGCGTAGGCCCTCACTATACCATGGCCTTTATGGACCAAGCACCCGCGAGCCCGGACGCTTCATGGCATTGTTGTTCAAAGGCACCTCTTTCACCCTATCGGTATTGGCACTGAGCGATGCCGATTTACCGGCCCTGGCCGACAAGTTGTCCCAGAAAATCCAACAGGCCCCTGGCTTTTTTCAGGGAGCACCTTTGGTGGTGGACCTGGCTGCCTTGACACAAGCTCCTGATCTACAAGCAATCCGTGACGCCATCCTGGGCCAGGGCATGGTCCCCGTGGGCTTGGTGAACTGCCCGACAGCCCACAAGGACCAGGCAAGGGAAGCCGGTTGGGCCCTGATGCAACAGGGTCGCACCCAGCCAGCCCAAGCCAAGCATCCCAAGGCCAGTGCCCCGGCGCCCAGGCCCCCGGCCCAGTACTTTCGCGGCCAGGTGCGCTCCGGACAGCAGCTTTATGCCAAGGACAGGGATCTGGTGATACTGGGCACTGTCGGTGCCGGCGCCGAAGTCATCGCCGACGGCTGTATCCACATTTACGGCAACCTGCGAGGCCGAGCCATTGCCGGCGCCGGTGGGGATGTCCAGGCCAGGATCTTCTGCCGCAAGCTGGAGGCCGAATTGGTTTCCATCGCTGGCACCTATTGGTTAAGTGACGATCTGCAAGGCGAGCAGTGGCAGGCGCCGACCCAGGTCTGGTTAGAGAACGAACAATTGGCCATTGGCCCCATGTAAAGGAATTCAAGAGGATACTATGGCGCGCATTATCGTGGTGACGTCGGGCAAAGGGGGCGTAGGCAAGACCACCTCCAGTGCCGCAATTGGAACCGGCCTGGCCCTGGCGGGCAAAAAAACCGTGGTGGTGGACTTCGATGTCGGCCTTCGCAACCTGGACCTCATCATGGGCTGCGAGCGCCGCGTGGTGTATGACTTTGTCAACGTCATCAACGGCGAGGCCAACCTCAACCAGGCCCTGATCAAAGACAAGCGGGTCGACAAGCTGTCCATCCTGCCTGCCTCCCAGACCCGGGACAAGGAGTCCTTGACCAAGGAGGGGGTGGAGAAGGTGCTGAACGACCTGGCCAAGGACTTCGACTACATCCTCTGCGACTCCCCTGCCGGTATCGAAACCGGTGCCATGATGGCCCTGTATTTCGCCGACGAAGCCATAGTGACCACCAACCCCGAAGTGTCTTCGGTGCGCGACTCTGACCGTATCCTCGGTATCCTCGCGTCCAAGTCCCGCCGAGCGGAGCAGAACCAGGAGCCTATCAAGGAACACCTGTTGTTGACCCGCTATAACCCGGCCCGGGTCAACAGGGGCGATATGCTGAGCGTGGAAGACGTCAAGGAGATCCTGGCCATTCCCCTTCTGGGTGTCATCCCCGAGTCCCAGGCGGTGCTGCGCGCATCCAACGCCGGGGAGCCGGTCATCCTGGATAAAGAAAGCGACGCGGGTCAGGCATATCTTGATACGGTGGCGCGACTTTTAGGTGAAGAACGCCCCATGCGCTTCCTCAATGAAGACAAGAAGGGCCTGCTGAAACGGATTTTTGGGGGTTAAGGGATGTCCTTTCTGGATTACTTTCGCGACAACAAAAAGAAGTCGGCGAACCTGGCCAAGGAACGCCTGCAGATCATCGTTGCCCACGAGCGTAATCGCCGTAGCGGCCCCGATTACCTGCCCGCCCTGGAGCGGGACATACTGGCGGTGATCATGAAGTACGTCAGCATAGATCCAGAGCAGGTGTCGGTGGCCCTGGAGCACAGGGACGACGAGCTGTCGGTGCTGGAGCTGAACATCACCCTGCCGGACGAACCGACCAAGCGCTAAAAAAGGCCCCTTCTGGGGCCTTTTTTACAGATGACGTCAACGTCAATTCAAAGCTCACCCAGCAAGGACAGGCGCCAGCCACTTTGCAGCACAGGGGCTTCGTCCCTGGCTTCCAGGCGGTGCTTGGCACTGTACCAATCGTTGATCAGTTTTTTGGATCCGATCAGGGCCTCGGGCAGGCCTGAGCCTTCGGCGGCAGCCGCCACCTTGTCTTTGACCTTGGCAAAGGTCTCCTTGTAGCCGGGCATGTCGATAAGCCGCACTATGGGCTCAGGCCAGTGCTCTTTGGTCAGGCTCATGGCCACTTCCACCAGGCGCTGCAGGGTCTGGCCATGATGGCGCCATTCCTGGGGAGCCACCAGGGGTTTGATGTCACCGGCACGCTCCGGCAGGTGCTTGGCAATGGCCCACAAGTGCTCTTCCCTCACCACGAAGTTCAGGGCCAGGTCCCGGCGCCGCGCTTCCCCCAGGCGCCAGGCGGCCAATTCTTTGAGCACCGCCAGGGAACGGGGGCCCAGCTGCCAGGCATTCTTGATGTCAAAGTAGGCCTTGGCCGGATCGGCCCCCTTACTGCGGGCCAACACCTGACGCTCGCATTCTTCGTCCAGCCAGCTGCGGCGCCCCAGGCGCTCAAGCTCGGCGTCCAGGCGCTGATGCAGCTCGGGCAGGTAGAGCACGTCGTTGACGCAATAGGCGCACTGGGCGTCGGTCAGGGGCCTTTTCAGCCAATCGGTGCGGGACTGTCCCTTGTCCAGGGTGACCCCGAACTCCTTCTCCACCAGAGCCGCATAACCCAGGGACATGCCCATATTGCAAAGGGCAGCGGCAACCTGGGTGTCAAAAAGCGGCAGCAGGGGCTTGGGCAGCACGTCCAGATCTTCACCACAGGCATGGAGCACCTTGAGCTGAGGGCCGCTCAGGCGTTGCCAAAGGGGCGCCAAGTCCGGCACTTTCAAAGGGTCAACCAGGTAGATCCCCTGCCCTGTGGTGACCTGTACCAACGCCAACTGGGGGTAGAAGGTACGGGTACGCATAAACTCGGTATCAAGGCAGAGCGGCGCCTGGGGATCCAGGTCGGCCAGGCAGGCCGACAGCTCCTCGGCTGTGGTGATCATCTGGTATTGCAATGGACACTCCTTAACAAAACGCCGGCATTGCTGCCGGCGTTTTCTCTTCAAACGGTTTAGCTGGCCTTCTTGGGCGCTTCGTCCCGCAAGGCCCGGCGCAGGATCTTGCCGACGTTGGTCTTGGGCAGCTCGTCGCGGAATTCCACCTGTTTGGGGATCTTGTACCCGGTCAGGTGTTTGCGGCAATGCTGGACCAGTTCGTCTTTGGTGACGCTGTTGTCCTTGGGCACCACGAAGATCTTGACCACTTCACCTGAGTGCTCGTCCGGTACCCCAACGGCGGCCACTTCCACCACTTTCGGGTGCATGGCCACCACTTCCTCGATTTCATTGGGGAAGACGTTGAAGCCGGACACCAGGATCATGTCCTTCTTGCGGTCGACGATGCGGAAGAAACCCTGCTCGTCCATGGTAGCAATATCGCCGGTGGCGAACCAGCCATCCTTGAGGCTGTCGGCTGTGGCTTCCGGGCGGTTCCAGTAACCGGACATCACCTGGGGACCCTGAACGCACATTTCGCCTGGCTGACCCACTTCGGTGATCTCGACGCCGGTTTCCGGGTCCACCAGCTTGATGTCGGTGCTGGGGGCCGGCAGGCCGATAGAACCGCTATAGCCTGGGGTGTTGTAAGGGCAGACGGTGACCAGGGGCGCACACTCGGTCAGGCCATAGCCTTCGAGCATGGCGTGGCCGGTGATCTTCTGCCAGCGCTCGGCAACGGGACGCTGCAGGGCCATACCGCCCCCCAGGGCCAACTTGAGCTTGCTGAAGTCCAGCTTGGCGAAACCGTCGTTGTTCATCAGGGCGTTGAACAGGGTGTTCACGGCGGTAATGGCCGTGAAGGGATATTTACCCATTTCCTTGATGAAGCCGGGAATGTCGCGGGGGTTGGTGATCAGCAGGTTGCGGCCGCCGTACTTCATGAACAGCAGGCAGTTCGCGGTCAGGGCGAAGATATGGTAGAGCGGCAGGGCCGTGATGATCAGCTCTTTACCCGGGGTCAGCAGGGGGCCGACGATGGCGGTGGCCTGCTCCAGGTTGGCAATCATGTTGCGGTGGCTGAGCATGGCGCCTTTGGACACGCCAGTGGTGCCGCCGGTGTACTGCAAGAAGGCCAGGTCGTTACCTTCCACTTCGGGACGGCTATAGCTCAGCTGGGCACCGCGCGCCAAAGCCTTGTTGAAGCTGATGGCATGAGGCAAGTCGTACTTGGGTACCATCTTCTTGATGTACTTGACCACCAGGTTGACCAGGGTCCGCTTGGGCTGGCTGAGCATGTCACCCAGTTTGGTAAGGATGACGTGCTTGACCGGGGTATGAGCCACCACTTTTTCCAAAGTGCTGGCGAAGTTGGAAACGATAACAATGGCCTCGGCACCGGCGTCGTTGAGTTGGTGCTCCAACTCGCGGGGGGTGTAGAGGGGGTTGACGTTGACCACCACCATGCCGGCCCTAAGCACGCCGAACAGCGCTACGGGGTATTGCAGCAGGTTGGGCATCATCAATGCCACCCGGGCGCCTTGCTCCAGCTTCAGTTCGTTCTGCAGGTAAGCGGCGAAATCGCGAGACTTCTGCTCCAGCTCCTGATAGCTCAGTTCCTGGCCCATATTGACAAAGGCGCTCTGGCTACCGAATTTTTCGCAGGACTGTTCGAGGACTTCAAGCAAAGAGGGATAGTGATCAGGATCGATAGTGGCGGGCACGTCGGCCGGGTAGCTTTTAAGCCAAATTTTTTCCACGAAGAATCTCCTTCCGGTTGCCATCCCGGTAATTCGCTATTTGTTGTTATCTTTTCGACCCTGGTTCCAGGCCGACTGAGTTTTTACTCGAATTTTTCGGATCATCCCACAGAGCGGGGGTTTTCCTCAAGTTAGATAACGCGATCTTGCTCAGTTCACGTCAACGTTAACATTTCTTCAACCAGGGAGGCCAGCGCCTCGCTCGATTGCAAATGGCAGTGGTGCCCCCCGTCCAGCCAGTGGGGTTCGGCTATCCCCAGCATGGCCAGTTCCCGCTGGCGCCGCTGGGCGTCGGCTGCGTACATGCCGCTGCGCCCCAGGTAAGCCCGCACCGGACAGCTGAGTCCCGCCAGGATACTGTCCACCTGAGGGGCGGTCAGGCGCAGGGGCGAGGTGGTACGCAGTTTGGGGTCGGTGCGCCAATGAAAGCCATCTGGGCGCGCTATGGCTGCCCTGCTCACAAGCGGCAGCCCCTGCTGCCAACTGAAATCGCCGTTGTCAGCCCGCACCCTGGCCATGGCTTCGAGGCTGTCGTAAACCCGGCTTGGTCTGTCACTTTGCTTGAGGCGGGAAAGAATGGCGCCGCGCAGGGTCTGGGCGGCCTTGGCCGGGTCGTCACTCAGGGGCACCAGGCCGTCTATCAACTGCAAGCTCAATACCTTGTCGGGAAAGAGCCCGGCAAAAGCGGTACTGAGCATGGCGCCCATGGAATGGCCAAGCAGGTGTACCTGGCCCCCCAGCTGCTCCACCACCTGGTAGATCTCATAGAGGTAGTCGACGAAGTAGTAGGCCCCCTGGCGGTGATCCGAGTGGCCATGGCCAGGGAGTTCCAAGGCAATCAGCTCGCCGCGTTGCCAATGGCGGGCCAGGGGTTCGAAACTGCCAGCGTTGTCCATCCAGCCATGAAGGGCTAACACCGGCTGGCCCTGTCCCTGGCAAAGGGCTGCCAGGGACAGGCCCGGCAGCACAAAACGGCGTTCGCGCATCAGGGTTTGACGAACTTGAGGGTCATGCGGTCGCTTTCCCCTATGGCCTGGTATTTGGCCTTGTCCTGTTCTTTAAGGGCCAGGGTTGGGGGCAAGGTCCAGACCCCACGGGGATGGTCCTTGGTGTCTCTAATGTTGGCGTTCACTTCGCTGCTGGCCGCCAGTTTAAAGCCGGCCGCCTCGGCTTTGGCCACCACGTAGGCCTGGTCCATGTAACCGGAGCTGGCCATGTCCGCTTCGCTGGTGCCAGCCTTGGCCCTGTGTTCCACCACCCCAAAAATGCCACCCGGTTTAAGGGCGCTGAAGGCGGCCCCAAACACCTGGTCCAGCTGGCCGGCCTTGTGCCAGTTGTGCAGGTTCCTGAACGTCAGTACCGCATCAACTGAGCCGGCCGGTGCCAGTTGCAGCTGCTCAGGGGGAGACAGCACCGCCATCGATACCTGGCCCCAACTGGTCTGGTTCTGCGCTGCCAGGGCCTGGAAGGCCTTACCGGCGCGGACATAGTAGCTCTCCTCGCCCCCAGGGCCCGGCTGGGTGGAGAAGTTGGCGGCAATAAAGTGGCCCTTATCCTTGAGGTAGGGTGCCAGTATGGCGCTGTACCAGCCACTGGCACCGGGCCAGAGTTCCACCACCGTCATGCTCGGGCTGATGCCAAAAAAGTGCAGGGTCTGCTGGGGATGGCGATAGCTGTCCCTGGCCTTCTGCTCCGCCGGGCGGCTGTCACTGTTGACGGCATCAGTCAGGGGATCGGCCAAGACTGGCCCGCTCAGGGCCAGTATGGCACCGAGCATCCATGCTTTTGGACTCATCAGTTCTGTTTCCTCTTTTGGGTCTCTGGAGCTCGCACTGGCCCCTGGTAATCAGGTTTGGGCACCTTGGGGCCGGTACTACGAACCCGGTAGCGGGGGTAGTAGTAGCTGTTGTAGAAGAAGGGGTCGCCCCAATAGCCGTAGGGGTAGCGCCAGTAGGGCCACCAGGGGTCGGCGTAGTAACGGTCGGTGTCCTGCTGGGGTGCCCAGAGCTTGAAGTTCTGCACCGCCATCACCGGGTAGTTGTATTGGTATTCCCCCACCTGCCCTTTCTCGCTGGGCTGTACCTTGCCCACCAGGGCAATGCGGTAGCCCTGGGGTATGGAGACGGGATCAACAAAACCGTCCAGGTAGGCGTAAAAACGGCCTGGACTGGGGTTTTCGAGGCTGGGTTTACCGCTGTTTGTCAGGGCCGTGAACACCACCTCGACCCGGGTTTTGTCCTTAAGGTTGGTCACCTCTGTGACCAGGCCTCCCCAGCGGGCTGTTTTGCCCACTTCCTGCCCTTCTCTGGCCAGGTTGTATGCCGCCAACTGGGTGCCCTCAGGCACAGCCAGTTCATCAGGCATGCTGGCACAACCGCCCAGCACAATGACCAGGGCTAAACTGACTTTTCGCCACATGGTTTACCTCCTTGATGCACTATCCACCCTACAGTAGATAGACCGACGAAAACCCAAAAAATCACAAAGATAGTGGCAGGTATTGCGGTTAATTGGTAGAGAAGGGCCGCATCTCCACCGGCGGTTAAAAATAGGTTCAGGGGCGATAGCAAGGCATTGACCAGCAGGCTCGCCGAAAACAGCGCCCAGAGCCATTGGCCCCGGTTGCCAAGGCGACTGAGGCCCCAAAGGCCCAGTACCAGGGCCGCCAGCAAGGCAAGGGTCAACAGGTCCCGCACCCACAGCAGCGCCACCCCCAGCACCAACAAAGCCAGGCCCCGCCACAACCAGGGCAGCCGTTGGCGGCGCTGTACCCCTTGCCACAGCAACAAGCCGGCCAGGCTGGCCGCCGGATAGCCGCTAAGGCCAATCAGGACCGGCCAGCCACCTCGGCTCAGGCATTGGCCGGCGCCGTCGGCATAGAGGAATAAGGCCTGCACCTGGCCGCCGCTGGCCAGGGTGGCCAGGGCATGGCCCAGCTCATGGAAAAAGGCGCTGAACCACAACAGAGGTAAATTGAGGAAGGGGATAAATTGCAGCAACGCTGCTGCCGTCAGGGCCAGCAGCAGCCGGATCACACGTAGAGATCCACACCCAGGAGTTCGGAGGCCTGGGCCTTGAGGGCCATACGGTCCAGGGACTGGTATTCGTCTATGGCCCGGCGATGGCGCTTGCTGGGCGCGTCATAATGCACCCTTAGCTCGTCCGCCACCGCCAGCCCCTGGCTGCTAAAGCGGATAAGACCATCACCCCCTTGAGCCTGGGCAGAGGCCGCAGGGGCCTTGGCCGCCGGTAAGGTAGCGGGCGGTGACGAGCTGGGCTGGTAGGGCGTTGAGGCAATACGCATGGCTTATTCCCGGCCGGGCAGTTTCTTCCAAGTCACTTTATCACGAAGGTAGACCGGCTCAACCTTAAGTGCATCCCCCAATTGCCCTTGGGCGTAGGCCTTGGCCGCCAGGGGCAGCATAAAGCGGGCATCGGGCAGGCTTACCTGGCCCAGGGTCAGCCCCAGGCGCGGTGCCAGGTCGGGGTAGGCACCAAAGCCGGTACCCACCGCCAGGGCCGGCCAGGGGCTGGTCACCGCCTCGGGGGACAATACCGCTTCTTCCCCCACCAACTGCATCAGACCGTCTTGGGCTTCGAACGCCCCCACATAGACTTCTCCCATGCGGGCGTCGATGGCGGCAAGGACCCGCTCTGCCCCTTCCTGCTCAAAGGCCTGCTGGGCCATGGCTGCCAGATTGGAGACGCCTATCACCGGCTTGTCGGCGGAAAAGGCCAGGCCCTGGGTGATGCCGATGCCGATGCGTACCCCGGTAAAGCTGCCGGGGCCGCGGCCAAACACCAGGGCGTCCACGGCATCGAGCTTGATGCCGGCTTCGGCCAGCAGGCTGTCGACCATGGGCAGGATCTTTTGGGTGTGCTGCTGGGGGCAGATTTCAAAACGCCCCAGCACCTGTTCGCCCTTTATCAGGGCGGCGCTGCAGGCTTCGGTTGCCGTATCCAGGGCAAGCAAGACGGTCATGAGGACTCCGAGAAAAACGCCAAGGCCTGGTCAAGGTCGCGGGTGCGCTTAAAAGGCGGCAGACTCTTGACGAAGGTCTGGCCGTAAGGCCGGTTGACCAGGCGGTTGTCACAAATTACCAGCACCCCGCGATCGCTGCCGTCACGGATCAGCCGGCCGGCACCCTGTTTAAGGGCGATAACGGCCTGGGGCAGTTGCAGGGTGGCAAAAGGGTCTTCGCCTTTGAGGCGGCAATCCTCGCTGCGGGCTTGCAGCAAAGGGTCGTCCGGGTGCCCAAAAGGCAATTTGTCGATGATAACACAGGACAGGGCCTCCCCTCGCACGTCCACCCCTTCCCAGAAACTGCCGGTGCCCAGCAGCACGCCATTGCCCGCTTCCACAAACTGCTCCAAGAGGGTGCGCTTGGGGGCCGTGCCCTGCACGAACAGGGGGAAGTCCAGCTTGTCTTCCAGCCAGCGGGCCGCCTGGTTGAGCATGCGGTGGGAGGTAAAGAGCACAAAGGTGCGGCCCCCCACCTTCTGGATAAGGGGCAGCAGCGGCGCCAGCAGCTGCTCGGCGGAGCGCTGCATATTGGGCTCGGGCATGTTGCGCGGCACCACCCACAGCCCTTGCTGGGGATAATCGAAGGGGCTGTCGAGGATCAGGGTCTTGGCCGGAGTCAGCCCCAGCAGGCTGCAAAAATGGTCAAAGCCTTCATCCACCGCCAACGTGGCGGAGGTAAAGACCCAGGCCGCCGGCTGGGCTTCCACCAGGGCGGCAAACTTGTCCGCCACCGACAGCGGGGTCAGGTTCAAAGACAGATGGCGGCGGGTGGTTTCATACCAGTAGCTAAAGCCCAGCTTGCCGGTGTCCAGCACCCGGGCCAGGCGGCTCTTGATCACCGCCAGTCGCTCGTAGAGGCTGTCGGCACTCTCGCTGCGCCCCAGGTTGGCCTTGAGCACCTCAACCACGAAATCCAGATCGGCGTTGACCTTGCCAAGGGCCGGTGCCAGGCCCCGCTCAATCTGGCGCAGGTTGCCCTTTTGCGGCTCGTCCCCCAGGCCCAGGCGCATGTCCATGGTGGTGGTGGCCAGGCGCTCGGCGGCCAGGGCCAACTGGCGCTGATCTTTGAGCTCGGTGCGTACGCACACTTCCACGTCCTTGCACAGATCCTGGATTTGCCGGGTGGACACCGATTCCCCAAAGTACTGGCAGGCGATGTCCGGCAACTGGTGGGCCTCGTCGAAGATCACCGCATCGGCCTTGGGGATCAGTTCGCCAAAGCCGGTGTCGCGGATGGCCATGTCGGCAAAAAAGAGGTGGTGGTTGATCACCACCAGGTCCGCATCCATGGCCTTTTTACGGGCCTTGACCAGGTAGCAGTCCTCGAAATAGGGGCACTCGCGGCCAAGGCAGTTGTCGGCAGTGGAGGTGACATGAGGGAAAATGGCCGCATCTTCGGGCAGCGGCAGCTCGGCGATATCGCCGCTGTCGGTGCGGGGCGCCCAGCGGCTAACCTGGGTAAATTCCGACAGCAGGGCCGGGTCCAGCAGGTTGGTGTCCGCTTCCCGGGCCTTGAGCCTGGCCAGGCACAGGTAGTTGGCCCGGCCTTTTAGCAGCGACAATGCCGGGGCCGTACCCAGGGCATCCCGCACCCGGGGCAAGTCCTTAAGAAAAAGCTGCTCCTGCAAGGCCTTGGTACCGGTGGAGATGACAACCTTCTTACCCGCTTTGAGGGCCGGCACCAGATAGGCAAAGGTCTTGCCGGTCCCTGTGCCCGCTTCCACCACCGCAGTGCTGTGGCCGGCGATGGCCTCTTCCACCAGGTGGGCCATGGCCAATTGCGGGGCACGGGGCTTGAAGCCGTCAATGGCCTTGGCCAGGGGGCCTTGGGGGGCAAAAAGTTCGTCGAGGGTCATGGGGCGGCCGCCAGCAAAACAGGCTGCCGAGCTTAGCACGGGGGGGCTTAGGCAAAAAGATCGACGTCCGGGGAACCCTGGTCTTCCTGGTCCAGGTTATGGCCACGCCGGTCGTAATAATGCATGGTCTGGCCCTTGCGCTTTTTCTTGCGCCGGTCCGGCCTTTCCCGGCGCTTTTGTTGCCGGTCTTCGGTTTCGGCAATGGCGTCGGGGTGGGCGCCGGTTTTGGCCGTGGGCTGCGTCTTCTGTACTTCCTGGACCTTACGCTCCGGCGGCGTGGGCTCCGGATTCGGTTTGGGCAGAAAGGGTAAAAAAGGATCCAGGTTGATCATGCATTTATCACCTCTGCTCAGTTATCGACCAAAATTTCATGGCCTTTAGGGCTTGTCAATGGCGCCCCCCTCGGTTAGGGTGAATGTACTAACTACACGAGCGCATATTTACGCAAATGAACACTTTCCTCCTGAACAACGTGCTGCACCATCATCATCACGCCACCGAGTAGCCTTCAGGAGGATATTCGACTGGAAGGCTATGGTCCTTCCGGCGGATGTCCAAAACGGTCCAACCGTTTCCCGACATAAAAACCCCGGCAGGACACCTAGCCGGGGTTTTTACTTACTGGGATTAACGATCATGACCAACGACAGCAACCGCTTACGCATCGCCATCCAAAAATCCGGGCGCTTGAGCCGCGACAGCGAAAAGCTGCTCAGCCAACTGGGCATCCGCTTCGTGCTGCGGGACAACCGCCTTATCGCCCACGCTGAAAACCTGCCCATCGACATACTGCGGGTCCGGGACGACGACATCCCGGCCCTGGTGATGGACGGCATTGTCGACCTGGGCATCGTTGGCCAGAACGTATTGGAAGAGTGCGAACTGGAACGCCAGGCCGACAGCCTGCCCGCCAGCTACCGTGAACTCCAGGCCCTGGGTTTCGGCAAATGCCGCCTGTCCCTGGCGGTGCCAGAAGACGAAAGCTTTGCAAGCGCCACCGAACTGAACGGCAAGATCATCGCCACCTCTTACCCGCGCCTGCTGGGCCGCTACCTGGCCGGCTTTAACACCAGCTTTCGCAACTGCCAGTTGAACGGCTCGGTGGAAGTGGCCCCCAGGGCCGGGCTGGCCGACGCCATCTGCGACCTGGTGTCCACCGGCGCCACCCTGGAGGCCAACGGCCTTAAGGAAGTGGAAGTCATTTACCGCTCCCAGGCCACCCTGATCGCCCGCGAGCGCCCCTTCGAGCCGGCCAAGCAGCAACTGATCGACACCCTGATGACCCGCCTCAAAGGAGTGCTGAGCGCCCGCGAAAGCAAATACATCATGCTGCACGCCCCCAAGGACAAGCTCGAAGAGATAGTCACCCTGCTGCCCGGCGCCGAAAACCCCACCCTGCTGCCCCTGGCCGGCCAGGAAGGCAAGGTGGCCCTGCACGCCGTGGCCAGCGAAACCCTGTTCTGGGAAACCATGGAAGCCCTCAAGGCCCTGGGCGCCTCCAGCATCCTGGTGCTGCCCATCGAAAAGATGCTGGAGTAAGCCATGCTCGCCATTACCGATTGGGCGGCCTTGGGCCCCCAGGAACAACAGCAGTTACTGACCCGCCCGGCCCAGAAAGAAGGGGCCGGTATTCGCGACACCGTCAGCAAAATTCTGGCGGCGGTGCGCAGCGAAGGGGATCAGGCCCTCGGCCGCTATGCCCGGGAGCTGGACAGCTATGAGGGGTCCCGCTGGGTGGCCACCAAGGACGCCCTGACCCGCATCCAGCCCCAGCTACGCGCCGCCATGGAGCAAGCGGCGGCCAATATCAGCCGCTTTCACGAGGCCCAGCGCCCCCCGGCGGTGACAGTTGAAACCCAGCCCGGCATCCTTTGCGAGCAGCGCTGGCAGGCCTTGGAGCGCATCGGCATCTATGTGCCCGGCGGCTCAGCCCCCTTGCCCTCTTCGGTATTGATGCAGGCCATACCGGCCCGTATCGCCGGGGTAGAAGACATCATCCTGGCCACCCCGGGCCCGGTGCCGGACGTGATCCTGGCCGCCGCCGCCCTGGCCGGCATTCCCCAGGTACTGGCCCTGGGCGGCGCCCAGGCCATTGGCGCCATGGCCTATGGCGACAAGCCGGTGGTGAAGATCTTCGGCCCAGGCAACGCCTATGTCACCGAAGCCAAGCGCCAGGTGGCCCTGGACGGCATCGCCATCGACATGCCCGCCGGCCCCTCGGAGGTGATGGTACTGGCCGACGCCAATGCCAACCCACGCTTTGTGGCGGCCGACTTGTTGAGCCAGGCCGAGCACGGCCCCGACTCGCAAGTACTGCTGGTCACCACCAGCCAGACCCTGGCCGAGGCCGTCAACCAGGCCCTGGCCGAACTCAGCGCTACCCTGTCGCGCCAGGCCATTACCCTCAAGGCCCTAGCCAACAGCCGCACCCTGGTGGTGAAAACCGAGGCCGAGCTGGTGGCCATCGCCAACGGCTACGCCCCCGAGCACTTGATTTTGCAGCTCGATAACGCCCAGCCGCTGCTGGGACGGCTGAAAAACGCCGGGTCCATCTTCGTCGGCGCCTACAGCCCCGAGTCCGCCGGCGACTACGCCTCGGGCACCAACCATGTGCTGCCCACCTATGGCCTGGCCAAAAGCTATTCGAGCCTGGGACTTTTGGACTTTATGCGCCGCTTTACGGTGCAGACCCTGAGCCGCCAGGGCCTGGCTGACCTGGCCCCTACCCTGATTGCCCTGGCTGACGCCGAGGGCCTGGACGCCCACAGACTGGCGGTGACAGTCCGCCTGGAGGACAAGGCATGAGCGTATTCGAATTGGCCCGCCCCAATATCCGGGCCCTGGTGCCCTATCAGTCGGCCCGGCGCATCGGCGGCCAGGCCCAGACCTTCGTCAACGCCAACGAGGCCGGCGGCCTGGTCAACGTCGGCTTCGACGGCGCCATCAACCGCTACCCCGGCGCCCAGCCCACCGAATTGGTGGCCGATTACGCCAGCTATTGCGGCCTGGGCCCGGGGCAGCTGCTGGCCACCCGTGGCGCCGACGAAGGCATTGAAGTGCTGATCCGCACCTTCTGCGAGCCGGGTCTTGACGCCATCCTTATCCAGCCCCCCACCTACGGCATGTACGCCATCACCGCCGAAACCTGCGGCATTGCCGTCAAGACCACGGTGTCGTTGCAAGAGGCGGACCTGAGCGAAACCAAGCTGGTGTTCGTCTGCCGCCCCAACAACCCCACCGGCGAAATGATGTCAGCCGAGGATCTGGAAAACCTGCTGATCCGCGCCAGCGGCAAGGCCCTGGTGGTGGTGGACGAGGCCTATATCGAGTTCAGCGAGGCCGACAGCGTCGCCAGTTGGATTGAGGATTTCCCGCACCTGGTGGTGCTGCGCACCTTCTCCAAGGCTTTCGGCATGGCTGGCCTGCGCCTGGGGATGGTGCTGGCCAACGACGAGGTGATAGCCCTGCTGGCCAAGGTACTGGCTCCCTACCCCATCCCCACCCCGGTGGCCGCCATCGCCCGCCAGGCCATGACCGAAGAAGGCTTAGCGGTGATGCGCGACCGGGTGCGGGAGGTGAACGCCCTGCGCTTGGCCCTGGTCAAAGATCTTGAGGCCAAGGGCTACCAGGTGCTGCCCTCTTCGGCCAACTTTATCCTGGTGGACGACGAGTCCCTGTTCGACAAGCTGCTGGCCGGGGGCGTGCTGGCCCGCAGGCTCAGCGGCAAAACCCGTATCTCCATCGGTTCGGCCGACGAAATGGCCAAGGTTCAGGAGGCCATTCATGGCTAAGCCCATTCTTTTTATCGACCGCGACGGCACCATCATCACCGAGCCAGAAGACTTTCAAATCGACAGCTTTGAAAAGCTGGCCTTCGAGCCCGGCGTCATTCCGGCGCTCCTCAAACTGCAAAGTGCCGGTTTTGAGCTGGTGATGGTGTCCAACCAGGATGGCCTCGGCACCAGCAGCTACCCGGCAGATAGCTTCCAGGGGCCCCACGACCTGATGATGCAAATCCTGGAAAGCCAGGGAGTGAAATTCAGCGAAGTACTGATTTGCCCGCACTTTGACACCGACAACTGCGGCTGCCGCAAGCCCAAGCTGGGGTTGGTGCGCCACTATCTCACCGAAGGCCGGGTGGACTTTACTAAAAGCGCCGTCATCGGTGACCGCGCCACTGACGTGACCTTGGCCGAAGCCATGGGCGTCAAAGCCTTTCAGTACAACCCCAAGACCCTGGGCTGGGCACAAATTGCCAAAGCACTGACCGAACAGCCGCGAAAGGCACAAGTGACCCGCACCACCCGCGAGACCAATATCCATGTCACCGTCGATTTGGACGCTGGCCCCAAGGCCGATATCCACACCGGCATCGGCTTTTTTGACCACATGCTCGAGCAAATCGCCGTGCACGGAGGCTTTACCCTGGCCCTCAATTGCGAAGGTGATTTGCACATCGACGACCACCACAGTGTCGAAGACTGCGCCCTGGCCCTTGGCGAAGCGCTGAAAAAAGCCCTGGGCAACAAGCAGGGCATTGGCCGCTACGGCTTTGTGCTGCCCATGGACGAATGCCGCTGCGAAGCGGTGCTGGACTTGTCCGGCCGCCCCTATTGCAAGGTGGACGTCGACTTTAGCCGCGACAACGTCGGCGAGCTGGCCACCGAGATGGTGCCGCACTTTTTCAGAAGCCTTACCGACGCCGCCGGCATCACCCTGCACTTGAGTTCAACCGACGGCAACGCCCACCACCAGGTGGAAGGGCTCTTTAAAGCCTTCGCCCGGGCCCTGCGCCAGGCGGTCAGCAAAACCGCCGGTAGCGAGCTGCCCAGCTCCAAGGGGGCCTTGTGATCGTCATCCTCGACACCGGCTGCGCCAACCTGCGCTCCTTGTTTAACGCCGTCAAACGCCTGGGCAAGGAGCCGGTGGTCACCAAAGACTTGGCCACCATCAAGAGCGCCCGCCGGGTGTTTTTGCCGGGGGTCGGCACCGCCGGCGCCGCCATGAGTCAAATCCAGGCCCGCGATCTCACCGCTACCTTGCAAGAGCTCACCCAGCCGGTGATGGGCATCTGCCTTGGCATGCAGCTTTTGACCCGCTTTAGCAGCGAGTCCGATGTCAATTGCCTGGGGCTGATTGACGCCCAGGTGCGGGAACTTGCAGCGCCGCGCCTGCCCCACATGGGCTGGAACCAGCTTACCCACATCAAGGCCAACCCCATCTTTGACGGCATAGACGAGAACGACTGGTTCTACTTTGTGCACAGCTTCATCGCTCCGTTGGGGCCCTACACCCTGGCCCAGAGCCAACACGGCGAGGCCTTCTCGGCGGTCATCGCCCAAGACAATGTTATCGGTGCCCAGTTCCACCCGGAGCGCTCCGGCAAGAGCGGCGCTTTGATGCTGAAAAACTTTTTGGAGAAAGAGCCATGCTGATCCCGGCCCTGGATATTCTCGACGGCCAGGTGGTGCGCCTCTTCAAAGGCGACTACGGCCAGGTAACCCGCTACGGCGCCGATCCGGCCGAGCGCTTTGCCGCCTACGCCCACGCTGGCGCCCAGTATTTTCACCTGGTGGACTTATCCGGTGCCCGGAACGCCGCCGAGCGCCAATGGAGCGCGCTTAGGGACGTGATTCGCCAGTCCCCCTTGCCGCTGCAAGTAGGGGGCGGGGTGCGCTGCTTTGAAGATGTGCAGCAGCTCCTCGCCCTTGGCGCCGACCGGGTGGTGGTGGGCAGCCTTGCCATCAAAAACCCCAGCCTGGTGGCCGGTTGGCTGGACGCCCTGGGTCCTGAAAAACTGGTGCTGGCCCTGGACGTACGCTTTGACGGCAACGACTGGTACCCCGCCAGCCACGGCTGGCTGGAAAAGGCCGAACAGAACCTCGACAGCCTGTTGGCCTTTTTCATGGAAAACGGCGCCAAGCATTTTCTAATTACCGATATCGACCGGGACGGTACCCTGACCGGCGCCAATGCCGACCTTTACGCTGCGCTGGCCGGCCGCTACCCAGGCATTGCCCTGCAAGCCTCAGGGGGGGTGGCCAGCCTTGCAGAGCTGCCCCGCCTCAAGGCCGCCGGCGTGCAGGGGGTTATCCTCGGCAAGAGCCTGTTGGACGGCAAATTCACCCTGGAGGAGGCAAGCGCATGCTGGCAAAACGCATAATTCCCTGCCTGGACGTACGGGACGGCGTGGTCGTCAAAGGGGTGCAGTTCAAGAACCACGAAGTGGTGGGAGACATAGTCGAACTGGCCCAGCGCTACAGCGACACCGGCGCCGACGAGCTGGTGTTCTACGACATCACCGCCAGCTCTGATAGCAGAGTGGTAGACAAGTCCTGGGTGGCGGCGGTAGCCGAGGTGCTGGACATCCCCTTTTGCGTGGCCGGCGGTATTCGCAGTGTCGAAGACGCCCGCACCCTGCTGGCCTTTGGCGCCGACAAAATTTCGGTCAATAGCCCGGCCCTGGAAAACCCCGATTTTATCAACCAGCTCAGCAGGGAGTTCGGCCGCCAGTGCGTGGTAGTGGGTATCGACTCCTATGTCACAGAGGGCGGCGAGTTGCAGGTTTGGCAGTACACCGGCCGGGAAGACAAGGCCCGCACCTCGGGCCGCGCCACCCTGGACTGGGTGCGGGAAGTGGAAGAGCGCGGCGCCGGGGAAATTGTGCTGAACATGATGAACCAAGACGGCATGCGCCAAGGCTATGACCTGGTGCAACTGGCCGCCGTGCGCGCCGCCACCCGCCTGCCCCTTATCGCCTCTGGCGGCGCCGGCAAGATGCAGCACTTTAAAGACGCTTTCGAGGCGGGCGCCGACGGGGCCTTAGCCGCCTCGGTGTTCCACAAGGGCATTATTGCCATTCCCGATCTAAAAGCCTGGCTGATTGCCCAGGGCCAGGAGGTAAGACCGTGAAAGTGACCTTGGATAACGCCAACGCCTTGGATTTTGCCAAGGGCGACGGCCTCTTGCCGGCCCTGGTGCAGGACCTGGCCACAGGGCAAATTCGCATGCAGGGCTACATGAACCTTGCGGCCCTCAAGCAAACCCTGGAAGGGGGCCTGGTGACCTTCTACAGCCGCTCCAAGGACCGGCTTTGGGTCAAGGGCGAAAGCTCCAACAACGTGCTGAAGGTGGCCTCGGTCCATACCGATTGCGACAACGACAGCATACTGGTGTTGGCCCAGCCGGTGGGCCCCACCTGCCATCTGGGCACCGACAGCTGCTTTGGGGACGCCAAACCCAGCCTTGCCTTCTTGGCAGAGCTGGAAGCCATCCAGGGCCAGCGCCTTCAAGACGCGCCTGAGTCTTCCTACACCGCCAAACTGGCGGCCAGGGGCATCAACAAGGTGGCCCAGAAGGTAGGGGAAGAAGGGGTGGAGGTGGCCCTGGCGGCGGTGGCGGAGAGCGACGAAGCGCTTTTAAACGAAAGCGCCGACCTGCTTTACCACCTGCTGCTGACCTTGCGGGTGCGGGGCCTTGGCCTTAAAGACGTGATAACAGTGCTGGAAAGCCGGCACTGACAAAAAACCCCGCCGAGGCGGGGTTTTTGCTTACTTGGCGTCGGCCAGGTTAAGGGCGTGGGTCAGGTCACCCAGCTTGGGGCCGTTGTTGGCCTTAAGGGCCTGGTCACGAACCAGCAGGCCTTCCAGTACCGGCAGCTCCCAGCGCTTGGTGATAAAGCGCAGGATGGAGGTGGTGTCGTAGAAGCTGTGGTCGACAAAACCGCGCTTGGCATAGGGGGAGACGATAATGGCCGGAATACGGCTACCGGGGCCCCAGCGGTCGGCCTTAGGCGGCCCCACGTGGTCCCAGTAACCGCCATTCTCGTCGTAGGTCACCACGATCAGCATGTGCTCCCACTGGGGGCTTTGCTTGAGCTTGTCGATGATGTCGGCGATGTGCTGGTCCCCTTCCATGACGCTGGCATAGCCAGAATGCTGGTTGAGGTTGCCCTGGGGCTTGTAGAAGCTTACCGCCGGCAACTTGCCCGCCTCGATAGCGGCCAGGAAGTCCTTCTCGTCTTTAAGGTGCTTTTTACGGGCCTCGGTGCCCGGCGCCATGTTCCTGAAATAGTTAAAGGGCTGGTGGTGGGCCTGGAAATTGGGCTCGGGGAAATGGTAGATGGCGCTGCGGTCACTATTGGCCTGGTCCCAGGCGCCGGAATACCAGGCCCAGCTCACCTGCTTGGCGTCCAGCATGTCGCCGATGTGCTTTTGGGTCTGGGGCGGCAGGGTGTGGGGATCGCTGGGGTCGGCAAAGTGCGGGTCGCCCCCTTCGGCCGGGGCCACGCCGCTCGGCTGATAGGGAGGCTGCATGGTGTTGACCGCGAAGAAATCCGGGGTCAGGGCGCCGTCGTTGGCGAACTTGGGCGGACCTTGCAGGGCACTTTCGGGGCTGTTGGCGGCCAGCTTCAGGGTGACCCCGTCCTCTTCCACCACCGCTATCTTGTCCTTGGCCGGGCTTTGGTCGGCATTGGGATAGTAGGGGGAGCAGGCACAGATCAGGCGAATATGGTTGAAGAAGGACCCGCCAAAGCCACCCATAAAGAAGTTGTCGGCCAAGGTGTAGTCCTTAGCCACCTGCCAAAGGGGCAGGGAGCGGCCGTCGTAATAACCCATCACCAGGGCGCCGGCGTCAGACCAGGCCACAAAGCGCTGGTTACGGCCATGGTCGATTTGCGCCTGGTTCTGGTAGAAGCGGTGCACCAGATCGCGGGTGCGCACGTCCAGGCCCAGGTCGAAACCATAGGGGTCGTTGATCTGGAAGGGGCCATTGGGCAGGCCTTCGGTCATCTCTTCGGTGACCACAGGAGTGACCCCAGGGCCGCTCATGCCACCCCAAGCCGGAGGCAGGGTCTTCATGGACCTTTTGCCGGTGCGGTCCAGCTGCTTATAGCCTTCCTGCTTGATGGCGTCCGGGATGCCGTTGGCGCCGGGGAACAGCCCGTAGAGGTTGTCGAAGCTGCGGTTCTCACCGAAGATCACCACCACGTTGTCGATTTTGCTCAGCTCTTCGGCGGTGGCTTCGCGTTTGGGCTCGCCGCCGGAGCAGCCGGCCAGTACCAGGGTACCCAGCACCAGCCCATGCATCAGGGGTTTCATGCTTGTCTTCCTATCCATGCCAAAGTCCTATTGTGCCGCAAAAAGGACGAAAAGGCCCTGCCCTGCGATAGCTAAGGTTGCCCGAATGCGACAAGGCGCCAACAATAGCGGCCTGATGTATAAAGGGTTCTGGCCATGAGATTGGGGTTATTGCTGGTTTGGGTTTGTGGTGTAGCAGCGGCTGAGCCCAGCCTGCAAGAGCAGCAGCGCCAGGCCATTGCCGCCCGCAAAGCCCAGGTGCTGGCCATGCAACAGTTGGGGGAAAAGCTCTTTTTCGACCCCGGCCTGTCTGGGTCCAAGGCCATCAGTTGCAGCAGCTGCCACCAGCCGGCCCTGGCTTTTAGCTCACCTGTGGCGCTGATGCCAGGGGGGCCGCGCCTGCAGCAGCTGGGCAACAGGGCGGTGCCGAGCCTCGGCTACAGCCAGAATATCCCTGCCTTTACCGAGCACTTTTTCGAGAACGACGGCAACGACAGTATCGACAACGGCGCCACCGGCGGCCTCACCTGGGACGGCCGGGTGGACAGGGCCAAGGATCAAGCACTGATCCCCCTTTTTGCCGCCAATGAAATGGCCGCTGGCAGCAACCAAAGCCTGGCCGCCGCCATCCAGGCCGCCCCTTACTGGCCGCGTATGCAAACCCTGTTCAGCCCAGCCCAACTGGCCAGTGACCAGGACATAGTGCGCCGCGTTACCGACAGCCTGGCCGCTTACCTGCACAGCCCGCTGTTCTACCCCTACACCAGCAAGTTTGACGCCATAGAAAAGGGCCAGGCCCAGTTCACCGACCAGGAACAGCGGGGCTTTGCCCTCTTTAACGACCCGGCCAAGGGCAACTGCGTCAGCTGCCATTTTTCCAGCCGCGACGCCTCCGGCTCGCCGCCCAAGTTCAGTGACTACGGCATGATAGGCCTGGGCCTGCCCCGTAACGACGCCATAGCCGAAAACCGGGACCCGGCCTTTTATGATCTGGGCCTGTGCGGCCCCTACCGCAAAGACCTGACCGACAAGCCCCAGTACTGCGGCCTCTTTAGAACGCCGAGCCTTCGCAACGTGGCGCTACGCAAACACTTTTTCCACAACGGCGCCATTACCAGCCTCCATGACGCCATCGCATTCTACGCCACCCGCGACACCCACCCGGAGCGCTGGTACCCGGTTGGCGCTGACGGCCAGGTACAAAAATTCAATGACCTTCCGAAAAAGTACTGGAAGAACATCAATATGGACCCGCCCTTTGGCGGCAAGCCCGGGGACCTGCCGGCCTTAAGCGAGCAGGACATCAGCGATATCGAAGCCTTCCTTGGCACCTTGACCGACGGCTATCAGCCGTAGCTTTTTAAAAACTCGGCCATCACCGGGAACACCTTGTCCGGGGCCTGGATGGGGCCCATATGGCCGGCGTCCACTTCCACCTTCAGGCAATGGGGCAGGCGCCGGGCCAGTTCCCAGGCCACAGCCTTGCTGGATGCCGGGCTGTGGCGCCCCACCATCAACAGCAGCGGCATGGTCAGCCCGGTAGGGTCAATGTCAGAGCCTATCAAGGCTTCAAAATCCTTCATCACCTTGGGGGCTTGGCTGGCCAGCTTTTGCTGGGAACGTTCCGGCAAGGCGGCAAAGCTGCCCTCGCCGCTCCAGTAATCCACGAAGGCCTGGGCACCCTGCTCCGGGGTCAGGGTTGCCATACTGGCGGCCAGGGATTCGGCTTCCCGGCGCTCCGGGCTGTCCTTGGGCAGCAACCAAAAGGCCACTGGCTCATAAAGACAGAGGGCCTTGACCTTGTCCGGGCGGGTTACTGCCAGGTGCAAAGCATTGGCAGCACCATAAGAATGTCCCACAAGCGTCATTCGTTCATTCATTTCTATGCGCTGGGCTTCAACGGCCAAAGAAAAGGGGCCCTTGGGGGCCTGGGGAGCGCTGCCGTAGCCATAAAAGTCATGCATAAGCCCAGGAAAATCCTGGG